>JALHEL010000226.1 GCA_022837205.1 Leptolinea sp. | reverse complement strand
CCGTTTGAAAATATCTATTGTGCCGTAACTCGCAAAGGGCTGGACGGGCAACCGCCGGAAGGATTTTATCCACAAGAATGTGTGGATGTATATACGGCTGTCGATGCTTACACCGTAGGCAGCGCCCACTGTGAATTTGCTGAGGATCGTAAAGGGCGGATCCGGGCCGGTTATTTGGCGGATATGGTGATCCTTGATAAGGATATTTTTGAAATCCCGGTCGACGAAATTAAGAATGTCCGTCCCGTGCGGACCATTGTGGGGGGAAAGACGGTTTACCGGTCCTGATTATTCCGAGGCAAGCCGTTATGATTTATATGGGCGACTGAAAAGGCGGATTATAATTTTTGACAGGTTTTGTAAAATTCGTTTAAGAAAGAGGAGGAAAAGAAAATGCCAGATTTTGGACAACCGTTTTCCGGGCTTGCAAACGAACGAAAGCTCAGTGAACAGGAATTAATCCGTTCAATTCGTTTCATGGTCGCCGCCGAATATGAAGCAATCCAGTTGTATATGCAGCTCGCCGAGTCGACCGATAACAAACTTGCCATTGATGTTTTGAAAGATATTGCGGATGAAGAAAGAGTACACGCCGGTGAATTTCTGCGACTGTTGAAAGAATTGGCGCCCGATGAAGAAGATTTTTATCAGGACGGAGCGCAAGAAGTCGAAGAAATGATTGAGAAATTGCGTAAAAAGTAATTTGCAGTATAAAAGAGTGCATCGCCCGATGCACTCTTTTTTTATGTATTGATTCCCGGAAGCATGAAAACAAATTTTCGATTGTGATTGTCCGAGTTGTTCGGACAGTTTCCTTTATCCTCCGCTTTTTGGCAGTTGCAGATGGCTTCGGAATCCGTTATCCTCAGAAATAGAATTAACGTTCTAATATAGCGATGAGAAAAGGATTCTAAGATGGCAGCCGGGAAACAAAAGTTTACTCTCGAAGATTTGATCATGATGTTGGGAGATCAGATGAATGCGGTTTACCGGATGGCAGATGAAGCGTTGCCGCTGGCAGAACAGTTGAAACTGTTGGATATGCTCGGAAAAACCTGTTCTCGATTGGCGAGCTTGATTGAACAACAACGGAAAACGCAGGGCGATGATTCAAGCCGGTTGAATACAGTTTTACAGGAGGTGCTGAGCGACTTAAGGAAGCAGGGAGATCATGAATAAAGGATTGTCTGTTTCGAAACCGCTGAACCAAAAGTCGAAAGCGGATACCGGTCGAACGGCTGCGAGGATCGGTTCTTCTCGAAAATCGGAAAATAATATCGAACATGGATGAGAAGGGATCGATCGAAATAAGCCGAGTGCTGTCCGATGTCACTTTGTTCAGTGCGGTCGGAGGTGGTATTCGCTTAAGAAATTATCAGCGGAATGTGGCGGAAGCGGTCGTGGAGTCCGTTATCAAGCAACAGGGGAAGTCTTTCGTGGTGATGTTCCCGCGCCAGAGCGGCAAAAATGAGCTGCAGGCACAGATAGAAACATATTTATTATTGGTTTTTTCTCGGGAGGGCGGAGAAATCGTTAAAATCAGCCCGACCCGGAAGCCGCAAAGTATTAATGCCATGCGCAGGCTCGAACGTACGTTACGGCGGAACATCTTCACGAAAGACTTATGGAAGAAAGAATCGGGCTATAGTTACCGGGTAGGAAATGCCGCGATATTCTTCCTGAGCGGAGCACCCGAGAGCAATATTGTGGGTGCGACCGCTTCTCTGTTGCTTGAATTGGATGAAGCTCAGGATATTCTCCCATCCAAATATGACCATGAAATCGCACCGATGGCAGCCTCTCAAAACGCCACAAGGGTATTCTGGGGAACCGCATGGACGGAGGATTCGCTTCTTTCACGGGAAATGCAATCAGCCGGAAAAGCGGAGCGGATCGACCCGGCTGATCGGCGTGTTTTCCGAATCGGAGCGGATCTGGTGACGAAAGAGGTGCCGGCATACGGAAAATTTGTCGCTGAACAAATTCGTCTTCTGGGAAGAGATCATCCGTTGGTCCGCACCCAATATTTCAGTGAGGAACTGAACGGGCAAAGCGGGTTATTTCATGAAAAGCGTTTGGAAAAAATGAGAGGTTCTCATCCGTTTCTATATGAACCGATCATGGGGGAGCGATATATTCTGTTGATTGATGTGGCGGGTGCGGATGAAACCAGCGCTTCGCCGGACGCCGAAAATGAAAGCAGAAGAGATTCGACCGCACTGACTTTTTGCCGGATTCGAGATCCTTTATTGGCGGAACAAGAGGTTTCGGGTGGCGGATACTGGCAGGTGGTGCGACGTGAAATATGGTTGAATTTGCCCCTTACGGAACAAGTGGAACGAATCTGCCAGCGGATGATCGTTTGGATGCCGGAATATTGTGTGGTCGACGCCAGCGGAGTGGGCGCCGGAATCGCCAGTCTATTGTTGAAACGTTTCGGAACCATTCGTATTCTGCCGTTTGTCTTTACCGCCACCTCGAAAAGCAAATTAGGTTGGGATTTTCTTTCGATCATCGATACCGCGCGTTGGCAGGAGGCGAAAGGAAATTCGATGACGGATACGGAACAATCAGATTTGCAAGACCATTTTTTCCGCGAATTGCGATTTTGCAAATCGGAAGTGCTTGCCGGGGCGGAGAAAAAATTGCGATGGGGCATACCGGCGGGAACACGTGACCCGGCAACCGGCGAATGGATGCATGATGACTTGTTGATGAGCGCCGCATTGGCAGCGGTCATCGACCGATCTTTACGGGAAATGAAAACAGAGACGTTAGTGGTTCCGGGACGGGATCCGCTGCGGGATTTGGACAGGGGATACTAATATGAAATTAAATTTGCCGTTTCAAGGAAATTATCCGATCACTCAGACTTTCGGAGAGTTGTATACCGATCCGACGGGTCACAAAGGGATTGATTATGCTTTACCGGCGGGAACCGTTGTGCGATCCGCCGGCATGGGGAAGATCATTCAAACAGCCGAAGAGGCTCACGGATATGGTCGTTTCATTTTGATCGATCACGGAGAAGGGCTGCAAACGATTTATGCTCATTTATCGGAAATTGTCATTTCCGTAGGGCAATCGGTTGAAGCGGGGCAGATCATCGGGTTCAGCGGGAACAGCGGAAATTCGACGGGACCGCATCTGCATTTCGAGCTTCGTCTGAACGGAAAAGCGGTTGATCCGCAGCCTTATTTGACTCAAGGTGGCGGAAATTGGGTGGTTTGTTGTGAAATGTTGAATGTGCGTACCGGTCCCGGAATCGGTTATCCGGTTTGCGGAGGTTTGGTTTATGGCACAGGTGTTAAAGAGCTGTCGAAATCGGAGACGTTGTGGGTGGAAATAGCTCCCGGACAGTGGGCGGCGGCTTTTTTTGAGGGTGAGAAGCTGATGGAAAGAGGGTAGCAGTAGGCGATTTCAATCCGGAATGATGAGACTGAAAGGTATCGGCTTTCAAATATTCTGTAGGGGACGGCGATCTTGCGAAGCAAACGAGAATGTGTAGGGGACGGCGTCCCCGACGTCCCGCTATATACCATTGTTTAATACACAACTCTACACAAAACATTTTTTGTGGAATTTAAAACTTTTTTCACCCTCACCCTACCCTCTCCCAGAAGGCGAGGGTATTTTGTCGGGACGGCGTTAGCGACATCCCGTGT
>JALHEL010000225.1:2043-5735 GCA_022837205.1 Leptolinea sp. | reverse complement strand
ACCATATATTTTTCTGCTCATCCTTGCGATCGCATTGCTTTTTTTACAAGCGAACGCCGATCTGGCATTGCCTGATTACTTATCGAAAATCGTCAATGTCGGCATTCAGGCCGGAGGAATCGAGAACGCAATCCCGCAGGCAATTCGGCAAACGGAAATGGAACGTTTGATGCTTTTCTTCACAGCCGAAGAAAAGGAGCGGGTATTAAATGACTACACCCTGGTGGACCAATCTTCACCGGATTACAATCGCTACCTATCCCAATATCCCGCTTTGAAAGACGGTGCAATTTATGTTCTTAATCCGATCGATCAAGCCGAAACGGATTGGTTAAATCCGGTCATGGCGAAAGCGCTTCTGGTGGTCTACGGTATCGAGCAGGGGATGGCTGATCCTACCAAAGTTACCGCTCTCGGACAGATGAATTTTAATGGTTTTGATATTTCAAAACTTCCGCCCGGAACCGATCTCTTTAAATACATGGGGCAAATGCCGCCGGCAGCTCTTTCGCAAATCAGTGAAAGCATCAATAAGCGTTTGGAAGCCATGGGAAGCAGCAGCCTGATTCAGGCAGCTGCGGCACCGATCCAAGCCGAATATGCGGCCTTGGGGATGGATGTAGGCGCTGTTTCTCATAAATACATTCTAAATACCGGAAAATTAATGTTATTGTTGACACTTCTTTCGGTGCTCTGTAACATCGGCGTCGGATTTCTTTCGTCACGAATCGCCTCCGGATTCTCCCGAAATTTACGAAAAGCTGTTTTCTCAAAAGTGGAAAGTTTTTCCAGTGGGGAATTTGAAAAATTCTCGACAGCTTCATTGATTACACGAACCACAAATGATATTACCCAGATTCAAATGGTAGTTATTATGATGGTACGGATGGTTTTCTATGCACCGATCATCGGTGTCGGGGGAGTGATGCGTGCGATTAACAAGGACTCTTCTATGTGGTGGATCCTTGCGCTTGCCGTAGGTATATTGATTTTATTAATTTTTATTATCTTCAATATTGCCGTTCCAAAATTCAAAATTATTCAAAGTTTGATTGACCGCTTAAATCTGATCACGCGGGAGAATCTCTCCGGAATGATGGTGATTCGGGCTTTCAACCGACAGGACTTTGAGTTGAAACGTTTTGATAAAGCCAATCGGGATCTGACCTCAACCAGTCTCTTTGTCAACCGCGTCATGGCGGTCATGATGCCGATTATGATGCTGGTTTTGAACGGAATTTCACTTCTGATTATTTGGGTCGGTGGGAAACAGGTGGCGGCTTCAAATATGCAGGTAGGCGATATTTTAGCCTTCATGCAGTACGGAATGCAGATCATTTTCGCTTTTCTGATGCTTTCGGTGATGTTTATCATTCTTCCGCGGGCTCAAGTATCTGCCAACCGTATTGCGGATGTCCTTGAAACGGAACCTTCTGTGGTTGATCCGGAGAATCCGCAATCTTTCCCGCCCGATGGGAAAGGTTTGTTGGAATTCAGAGATGTCTCGTTTCGTTACCCTGATGCCGAAGAATATATCTTACACGATATCTCTTTCGTCGCTCAACCGGGTAAAGTCACCGGTATTATCGGTCCGACCGGTTCGGGTAAATCGACATTGGTGAACCTGATCCCACGTTTTTATGACGTTACCGAAGGCGCTATTCTGATCGACGGCGTGGATATAAGGAACGTGACTCAGCATGAGCTGCGTAAACGGATCGGTTTCGTCCCCCAGAAAAGTTCTTTATTTTCGGGCACGATTGAATCAAATCTGCGTTTCGGAAATGAGAATGCACCGGAAGAGCTGCTCTATAAGGCCGCAGAGATTGCGCAAGCAACTGAATTTATCGAAGCAAAACCGGAAAAGATGGATGCGGAAATCTCCCAAGGAGGCACAAACGTGTCAGGTGGACAGAAACAACGATTATCGATTGCTCGCGCTTTAGTCAAGCAGGCACCGATTAACATCTTTGATGACAGCTTTTCGGCTTTGGATTTCAAGACGGATGCCGCTCTGCGACAGGCACTGAAACAGCAAGCCGTACCCGGCACTTTATTGCTTGTGACTCAACGAGTGGCCAGCATTATGAATGCTGATCAAATCATTGTATTGGATGAAGGACGTATCGTCGGTAAAGGAAAACACCAAGACCTGATGAAAACTTGTGAAATCTACAAAGACATTGCTTTATCGCAATTAAGTATGGAGGAATTAGCATGAACACAGAGACCACAAACAGACAATCCATGCCACGCCATGGCGGTGGTCGAAGAGGTCGCATGACAGGTGAAAAAGCCCGTGATTTTCGCGGCACGATGATTAAACTCATTAAATATCTGAGTGTTTATCGAAATTCAATTTTGATTGTTGTGCTGTTTGCCGCTATTTCCACCGTATTTACCATCATCGGCCCCAAGATATTAGGCCAAGCAATTACAAAATTATTTGAAGGCTCAATCGCCCAATTAACCGGAACGGGAAGTATTGATTTCGATGCAATCGGCAAAATTCTTTTAACCGTCGCAGGGTTATATTTAACCTCTGCCGCCTTCAGCTACGGTCAGGGTTGGATAATGGCGGGAGTATCCGCAAAAATTACCTACCGGTTCCGAAAGGATATTGCCGAAAAGATTAACCGAATGCCTCTCGGTTATTTTGAAAGCACCAATCACGGCGAAATTCTTTCCCGAGTTACCAATGATGTCGATACGGTAAGCCATACACTGAACCAAAGTCTGTCGCAAATTATCACTTCATCGATTACGGTTATCGGTGTGCTGATAATGATGCTATCCATTTCATGGCTGATGACATTGGTGGCTTTGGCAATCATCCCTCTCTCCTTGTTGGTCGTCAGCCTGATTGTTAAACAATCTCAAAAATACTTTAAGCAGCAACAAGATTATTTGGGTCATGTCAACGGACACGTGGAAGAAATGTATGGGGGGCATATCGTAATCAAAGCTTTTAATGGGGAAGAAAAGAGCATTCAAAGATTTAATCAACTGAATGATAAACTCTATGAAGCCGCATGGAAATCACAATTTTTCTCCGGAATGATGATGCCAATCATTAATTTTATCGGCAATATCGGTTATGTAGCCGTTTGTATCCTCGGAGGATATCTGGCGGTCCAAAAAACCATTACAGTCGGTGATATTCAAGCATTTATTCAATATGTCCGAAACTTTACCCAGCCGATCACACAGCTCGCAAATATTTCAAATGTCCTGCAACAGACAGCGGCAGCAGCGGAACGTGTCTTTGAGTTCTTAAATGAAGCGGAAGAATCGCCCGAAACAGAGAATCCGGTAGATCCGGAAACAGTCAGAGATCGAGTTGAATTCAAAAACGTTCGGTTCGGTTACAACCCGCAAAAAATCATCATCAAAAACTTTTCCGCAAATGTGGATTCCGGTCAAAAGATCGCCATCGTAGGACCGACGGGAGCGGGGAAAACGACAATTGTTAAATTACTGATGCGCTTCTATGATGTTACCGATGGGGCGATTTTAATTGACGAACATAATGTGAAGGATTTCTACCGTAAAGATCTCCGGCAAATGTTTGGAATGGTCTTACAAGACACTTGGATGTTCAACGGAACCATCATCGATAATATCCGGTACGGTCGGCCGGATGTAAGCGATGAGGAAGTTATTGCCGCAGCGAAAGCAGCTCATATCGATCA
>JALHEL010000225.1:0-1993 GCA_022837205.1 Leptolinea sp. | reverse complement strand
CAAGGACAAATGCAATTATTAACCATTGCACGCGCAATTTTGGCAAATCCAAAAATGCTGATCTTGGATGAAGCAACCAGCTCGGTCGATACTCGTACCGAATTGTTGATTCAAAAAGCAATGGATCATTTAATGGCAAACCGCACCAGTTTTATTATTGCCCATCGCCTTTCAACAATTCGTGACGCTGATTTGATTTTAGTTATGAGAGACGGAGATATTGTCGAACAGGGAAAGCACAAAGAACTTTTGGCTCGCGGAGGCTTTTATGCAGAGCTTTATAACAGCCAGTTTGAAATGGGTCAGACAATTTGATACGTTCTGAAAAATAGAATATAGGCATATTGCTATAATATAAATATGCCTATGTTCTTCTTTTATAAAAAGGGAGGAAAACCATGGAAGAAAAGCTTTTTTCTGTCACTATAAGTCATCAGATAGGCAGCGGAGGCGCTTACATCGGAGAGAAACTAAGCGAACGGCTAGGTATTCCCTTTCTGGATCGTGCAATTTTGAAAGAAGTATCAAACCAACTGAATCTGGCTGAATCTGAATTGGAACATCGTGAAGAACGGTTAAGTTCTTTTTGGGAAAACTTCAATCGCTTGGTCGCATACACAAATCCAACAACCTCGTTAACCTCGCAAACTTATTTCCCTACCGACAAAGACTTATTCCAAGTGGAATGTGAGACGATCAAGCGCATTGCCGAAAAATCCTCAGCTATCTTTTTAGGACGTTGCGGCTATTACGTTCTTCGGGATCATCCCAGAAAAGTCAGCATCATGTTGATCGCTGACCAATCGTCACGGGTAAAACGTTTACAAGAATTGTATAAAATATCTGAAAAAGAAGCTTTAGAAATGATCCGAACCAATGATCGGGAGCGATCGGAATATATACGCACTTTTACGAAACAGGATTGGTTGGATGTTCGTCTTTATGATATCTGTATCAATACCACATCCGTAGGGTTGGATTGTGCAGCGGATCTGGCCGAAAATTGTATCAGAGCGAAACTTCGATTAACGGAAAAATAAATCTAACCGGCAATTTTCTTGCCGGTTAGATTTAAATGAAACACAATTACTCTATAGTCAGCATAATAACACCTAAACCGGCAAAAACACATCCGATCAGCTTTTCGAGTGTTTGTTCATTGACCTTATTTGCCAAGCGAGCGGTTAATAACCCCCCGACAACCGATCCGATTGCAATGATAAGCCCCGAACCGAAATTTACATTTCCATGGATAGCATATCCGATTGTCCCCGATGCTGCGGTCAGCGACATGATCAAAGAAGAAGTGCCGATTGCCACATGAGTGGAATATTTTAGAACGGTTATCATAACGATCAAAAATGCGATCCCGCCGCCCGCGCCAAACATTCCGCTGAATATACCCAACGCTAATCCGATTCCGAATGAGATAGCCGCATTTTTTACCGTAAACGGTTTAATTTGGCTTTTTTCAACGGTCGGCCTTTCCGGACGGGTTGATTTTACCCACATTCCGATTGCCATCAAAAAAATTATAATAATAAATCCAATGCTCATACCTTGTCCTGAAATCGCTTCATTTGCAAAGGAAGAGCCGATCTGAGCGCCGGTAACGGAACCCAAAGCTAACCATAAACCCGCCTTAAGATTAATATTGCCGCTTTTATAATAGGACCATGCCACGAATAAAGGTGTGATTGTATCAATAAACAAACTGGTTCCGATTGCCATATGCACAGGAAAACCCATCAAAACCGTCAGAAGGGGCACAACGACTACAACACCGCTGGCTCCTGTTAATCCCACCACGCATCCGGTTATTAATCCGATCATAATTAAATAAACAATTTGCATCAATATTTCTCCTCTGATATGATTTTTAAAAATATATGCTCTATTCCATACTATAAAAAACCAACCCTAAAGTACCGGGACCCGCATGAACTCCGATAACCGGCCCGATCTCCGCTTTAATCAATTGAACGTAATTAAA
>JALHEL010000224.1 GCA_022837205.1 Leptolinea sp. | reverse complement strand
GCAAAAGAAATTACCGATCGATACAATATTTGTATTGGTGGCAATATCCCATTGACTACACGCATGCTTCTGGGTACACAACAGGATAATATGAAATTTGCATTGGACTTGATTGATTCAATCGACCATTTTAATTGGATTCTTTCTCCGGGTTGTGATATGCCATACGATACGCCTATCGAAAATACCGTAGGAATTCTTCAAGCGGTTCGACAACCTGAAGAAACCAGAAAAATGCTTGAAAATTATCAAGCGGCCACATATGATATTGATTCGGTTATTCTTCCGGATTATGTTCATTTGGAGAAACCGTTGGTTGAAGTTTTTACGTTAGATTCGGAAACCTGCGCTGCTTGCACTTATATGTGGAATACAGCGAAGCGTGTGGTTGAAGAATTGGGCGGTAAAGCGGATATTATAGAATATCGATTTACAAAAAAAGAGAATGTGGCTCGGGTTATGAAAATGGGAATTAAGAATCTTCCCAGTATTGTTATCAACGGCGAATTAAAATATTCTTCCGTGATCCCGAACCCGGCAGAATTGCGGAATGAGATTTTAAAGTATATAAAATCATAAGATGTTTTCAAAAGAAGAGATGTTGTATAAAATATGCCGATCCTGACAAATTGGAAAATTACGATTTCGGTTGATGATATTCTCAGAGCTCAAGGAGCGAATCCGAATATTCTCAGAGAAAGATCACCTCACTTGATAACGGTTGCGGAAAACGCACTGAAAGATGCCAGTGAATTGTTGCATCCGTTTGTAATGTATGAAATATCAGATGTTATTCAGAGAGAAAATGAGCGGCTTTTTCTGGCGAACGGACATCAAATTTCAGGAAAAATTGTTAATAAACAACTGGCTTGCGCAAATCGGATTTTGATAGCAGCTTGCACGATTTCAGATGAGCTTGAAAAAATAGTATCCGCGGAATTTCATAAAGATCCTTCTTACGCACTTGCATTGGACGCAGCCGGAATTGCCGCAGTCGATAAACTATCTTCCCTTGCTCAAAAGTACTTTAAACAGAATTTAATTCCTCCTGAATTAAAAGCAACATCTGCATTTAATCCGGGCATGAAAGATTGGCCGGTTGCCGTGGGACAGGAACAGATTTTTTCAATCTTGAAAAAAATTTCAGATCGAATTCGATTAAGCGATTCTTTTTTAATGATCCCGGCGAAATCGGTATCTTTTGTGATCGGGATCGGCAATGAAGTGGACACAACAGCCAAACAGTGTGATTATTGCGATAAAAAACAGACTTGTTACCTTTCTAAAGCCGGAAAAGAGCTGATCTCTTGAGACAGAGCGATTTGTTGCAAATTGATTTTGAACCTATCGGGAAACGGATCAGAATAAATTCAAATCAATCTGTTCTCGAAGCTGCGCAAATGGCCGGAATCCAAATAACCGCTTTATGCGGAGGAAACGGTACATGCGGTGCCTGTAAAATAAGATTGATGTCAGGGACATCCTCTCCGCTTTCAGATACCGAGAAGAAGTTTTTATCGGAAAAGGAAATCAAGGAAAATTACCGTTTAGCTTGTAAAGCCTTCCCGAAAAGCGATCTAAAAATATTTGTACCTCCCGAATCGCTTTCCACTTCACAACGGTTGCAACTGGAAGGGATCAAAAATATTTCGGATTCGTCGGATTGTATTATTCAACGTACCGATTTATGTCTTTCTCAACCGACATTATCGGACCCGCGCTCGGATTTAACTCGGATCAAAGAAGGTCTTTCCGAAAACGGTCACCTATGTACCCGTTGTAATTACAATATTTTGGAATCGCTTTCCGATTCCGTCCGAAGATTCAATTGGAAATTTTGTGCTGTTCAGAGAGAAGATGAGCTGGTTGCTGTTCTCCCCTCGAAATCACGAATTTTGGGTCTTGCGATTGATATCGGCTCAACAAAAATAGCAGCTTACTTGGTCGACTTGGAAATATCCGCCGTTCTGTCTAAAAAAGGAATCACCAATCCGCAGATCAGTTACGGAGAAGATGTTGTTACACGGATAGCCTATGCAGATTCACATCCTCATGGAAGAGAAATTTTACAAGAAAAGCTCATAACGGCATTAAACAACTTGATTCGCGAGCTATGTACAGAAGTTGGAGAAAACTCCGAACAAATTGTCGAAATTGTCGCAGTGTGTAATACGGCAATCCATCACTTTTTTTTAAATCTACCTGTGCGGCAGTTGGGTGTTATGCCGTTTATTCCGGCGATTACAGATTCGATCAATGTACCCGCCGGAAAACTGGGGTTGAATGTTGCTCCCGGCGCCTATGTTTATTTACCGAATAATGTAGCCGGATATATCGGCGCGGATCATATCGCGATGCTCCTTGCGACAGGTATTCATAAATTATCAAAAACCGAGATGGCTTTGGACATCGGAACAAATACCGAAATCAGCCTTTCACATAAAGGGAAAATTTACAGCTGCTCTTGTGCCTCCGGACCCGCTTTTGAGGGAGCTCATATACAAAATGGAATGCGGGCATCAACCGGCGCTATCGAGAAAGCACAGATGATCGACGGCGAAATGAAAGTCCAGACAATTGATCAGGAAAAAGCAATCGGTATTTGCGGGTCAGGGATTTTGGATATAGTCGGCTCGTTGAGGGCATCCGGCGTTATTAATGAAAGAGGAAACTTTAATCGGCAGGTAAAAAATGTCCGTCCCGCTGAGAAGAATTATGAATTTGTTCTTGTAAACAAAGAAGATTCGGGAACCGATCGGGATATTACCGTAACTCGTTTTGATATTAACGAAATAATTCTTGCAAAAAGCGCCATTCGCACCGGAATTGACATCCTTTTAAAGGAAGCAAATCTTCAACCGTCCGATATAGAAGAATTTATTGTAGCCGGCGCTTTTGGAACCTACCTCTCTGTTGAGAACGCAATCCGGATCGGGATGTTTCCGAATATCCCGATCGAACGATACCGCCAGGTCGGGAACGCCGCGGGTACGGGAGCCATCGATTTATTGCTTTCGAAATCATTAAGAACGGAATGTGATAAATTATGCAAACGAATAAACTATATCGAATTGACTTCTTATCCTGATTTTCGTCAGATTTTAGTCGATAATATGAGATTGTAAAGTTCATTCTCTGATTGGTTATAATCAATCTATCGAATTCTTATAAAGAAAAATCGCAAAGGATAAATATGGCGAAAGAAGAAATACAGTTGGTGCTGGTTTCCGGTTTTATGGGAGCGGGAAAGACAACTTTTCTGCAATATATTCTCAATCAACAGCATCATAAAAAAATCGGTATCTTAGTGAACGAATTCGGTCCGGTCGGCATTGACGGAAAAATCCTCAAAGGATCTGATGCTGAAATCGTTGAAATTAATAATGGATCTATTTTTTGCGCTTGCTTGAAAAATAATTTCGTTGACACATTGATTTCCTTCTCCAAAAAGCCGATTGATTTACTGTTAATTGAAAATTCGGGCCTGGGAGATCCTTCAAACTTTCTGAAAATTCTTTCCGAAATTGAGCCATATACCGAACGCAAATATACCTTAAAGGGTACGGTTTGTATCGTTGATAGTCAATTTTTTTTAGAATACAACGAGATTTTTACTCCGGTTCAAAATCAGATTGCAGCCAGCAATTTTATTCTGATTAATAAAACGGATCTTGTTGATCCGGCCCGTTTGGAGAAGATTCATGAAA
>JALHEL010000223.1 GCA_022837205.1 Leptolinea sp. | reverse complement strand
GTTTGAAAACAAACATCGGGATAAATATTGATAATCTCATTTTCCTCGTTATTTTCGGGAGAAAAAAGGATTTTAGATTGATCTGTTTGAACACTGCCGTGAAGGTTGCTTGATAAATAAAAATCACACATATGAAAATATTTTCACCTCCGAATTATTTTTGCATTCAAGATTGACTGGCTGATTATATCATTTGATATCCGAAACAGTTTTTCACTCAAATCCGAGCAGAAAGAAACCCCACCAAATGGTGGGATTTCTTGATCGATTTTTTTGCGACAAAAATATTATTCTTTGCTGTGATATTTGAAAGAGATTTTTAGTTTTGTACGATAAACAAAAGAACCTTCATAGAGCTGTATATCCATTTTTTCGACTTCAGCCACCCGCAAATCCTCTAAGGTTTTTTCAGCCGTTTCGATTGCATTTTTCGCCGCTTTTTCCCAGGATTCGGTGCTGGTTCCAACCAATTCGATGATTTTATAGACACTGTCTGTCATTTGAGTTACACTCCTTTCGTTTTCCCTCTTTTTAAGGAATTGATCCCCTTTGATATGAAAGCCTCTCCGATTTTCAACAAAATTATCGTTTCATATCTTTATCATACATGAAAAAGAATTTATTACAATAAGCAACTCAAATGCCGTTTTTTATAAAGGCAAACTCCCTTCCACCCGTACTTTTAGAACAATCTTAGTCACTTGTTCGGGATGATCCCGGACCAGTCCGGGTTGATGTGCATCCTCCGGGAAAAAGATCATAAAATATCCCTCACTCAACGGGAAATAATCACTTTCGCCAAATAATTCATAATAATCTTTTTCCGGTGCCGCACTGATTTCCGAGAGTTTCTCCCGAGGTGCCCAGCCGACCAATTCATCTCCTTTCAGCATAAACTGAACATCAATATATTTGTTATGGGCTTCAAAATTACTTTCTTCCGGATATTTCGTCTTATATTGATTCACCATGATATCGACATTTTCATCCAACTGATAACGGGCAACCGGTTCTGCCGGATCATTTTGGTGCTGCAATAAGAAACGAATGCCGCTTTCAAACCCGGGTCCAAAAGATCGGTATTTTTCGATATGGCTAATATGATCAATAATCATGAATGCCTCCTTCGTTCCGTGAATGGACTCTCCTCATTCAATTTAGAGAGTTTAAAAATTATAACCCACGGACAATTCTTTCCATGATTTTTTTTATTTGTGTATAAAAAATAAGAATGGGAATAAATCTGTTGAAAATAAAAATTCTTCATCCAACAAACCTATTGAAATATTCATCTTCAAACGATCCGGATGAAAAAGGACCGATTCGAGTCAAAAGTCCTTCGATTTTCAATCAGCTTGGTATGTTCTTGTACTGTGCCGTTCCACTAATTGTCCGGAAATCTGAATATGAACGTTCGGATTATCCGGATGAGTAATGCGTTTCAATAACATATCTACGGCCATTTTCCCGATGCAGGATCGTGAAATACGCATTGTTGTCAATGATGGCGTGCTGATCGCACTGAATGGAATATCATCCACCCCGATTATCGACAAATCGTCCGGAATCCGATAGCCGAACTCCTGTAATGCTTTCATTGCGCCGATCGCAACCGTATCATTATCCGCAAAAACAGCCGAAATCGATTTTATGGCAGTTTGCGAATGTTCTTGCTGCAAAAACATTTTCATATCCGCATAAGCGCCTTGCAGAGTCGGCGTCAGAGAAACGATAAGAGCAGATTTTAGATTCAATTTTTCCAATGCGGTTTGGTATCCGACATGACGTTTTCCGAAATTCGCCACATCGACGCTGCTGTGAAAATATCCGATATTTCTGTGTCCGAGTTGATAAAGATAATTCACCGCATCATAAGCGATATACTCATTCGCCATCACTACGCTGTCCACATGTTCATAACTCATGGGGTTATCGATGACGATCATCGGAGCTTGAATTTGATACATCATCCGAATTTGCTCATCGCTCATCTCCGAACCCAGCAATATAATACCATCAGAGGGCTTTGCCGCAACCATCCGAAATGTCTCCGCCGCTGTTTCCCGGTTGCATCCGGTCATAATCAAATCATAAGAACAACGGCGGCATTCCGCCTCTATTTGATCGATGATGGAAGCGATAAAACCTTGATTCTCCTCAACCACCATTCCGTGTGCGGAGTATTTTACAAATTGAATACTCCCCCGTAACGGCTTTTTCCGGGTTTGCGGAAGAGAATAATTATTCTCTTCCGCTACTTTCCGAATATGTTTACGGGTTTCTTCGCTCACACCTTCCTTGTTGTTCAAAACCAAAGATACGGTAGCGGGTGAAACACCGGCGATAGCTGCGATTTCTTTAATCGTTACCAATTTTATTCCGCTTTTCCGCTCATAAATTCCGCATAACCCTTCATCAGCAAATCAGCTACGGCCGCCCCCGGATCTAAAAGATCCCGAGACTGTTCCCCTCTGCCGGCGGCTCTGCCAAACTGCGCGATCATGCCTTTCGTACCGAGAAATCCCCGATGGGCGGCTTCTGCAGCCCTTTTCGCCGCTTCGATCATGGATACTCCGGCCGCCGCATCCGCTTTTAAGGATTCGACCGCGCCATAAAGGCCGTCTAAAAATGTTTTATCACCGACTTGTGCCTTTCCGCGATTCTGAACACCATCAAAAAAAGCTTGGAAAAGATCGGCCACTCCCCGGCTGTCAAGTTCCGTTTTTCCGCGAAGTGCTTTTCCGGCCGACATCAAGCCCGAAGCCATTAAAGTCCCCATGGTCGACGGGACTGCGGTGGACATGGCTTTTCCGGCGGCATAAGCCAGCTTGCCGATATCGGTCTCATCGGAATCGGCAATCGCCCGGCTCGCGGCGGTAAAACCGTCTCCCATCGTCAATCCTAAATCACTGTCGCCGACATGACTGTCCAATTCAATCAGGTAATCTCGATTTGCGACCATTACCTCCGCCCAATGTTGCATCAGCTTTTTGAAATCATTTGCATTCAGCATGCTCACAACCTCCGAAATTAATAGCTGAATTGTTTGAAAAACGGTGTGTCCGCAGGCGCCCTTAACAACTCCTTTAATTCGTCATCCAATTTAAATAAAGAGATGGAAGCTCCGGCCATTTCAAGGGAAGTGGCATACTCACCCACATAGGAATGAAATATTTTAATTTCTTTTTCCGAAAGTACTTTATCGATTCTTCGGAACATGACATATTGCTCTTCCAAAGGAGTCGCGCCTAATCCATTAACCAATACAGCTACTTCATCTCCGGCTCGATACGGAAGATCGTCAATAATCTGATTCAACATTTCATCGACAATCGCATCGGCCGGCAGTAATTTTCCCCGCCGGATCCCCGGTTCACCATGAATCCCCATGCCGATTTCCATTTCATCTTCCGCCAACTCAAAGCTCGGATGACCGACCCTCGGAACGGTGCACGGAGTCAGCGCTACCCCCATCGTTCGTACATTTTCACAAACCTTTTCCGCAACACGCTTTACCTCTTCCAGCGGCAACATTTTTGCCGCCGCGGCCCCGGCACATTTATAAACAAAGAAAATTCCGGCGACGCCTCGTCGAGTATTTTTTGCGCCCGGTTTCACGGGTGCGCCGGATGCCACATCGTCTCCGGCTACGACGGATTCGACATGAATATTTTCTTCAAAATCCGCCATCTCCGCAGCCATATCAAAGTT
>JALHEL010000222.1 GCA_022837205.1 Leptolinea sp. | reverse complement strand
AGTTGCCGGTTTGGGAGTTTCTGTGGCTTTACTTCCGCATCCGGTAAGAATTAAGGTAGAGATAAGCAATATACTGACTACAAACAAGAACGATTTTTTCATATTTCTCTCCTTGAAAAAATTTAGATTTGCCCTTTAAAATTGTTGAATTAATATATTTCACCCTTGTTTTTGCAAATTAGGTTTATTTTTCTCTTATTCGATTAACATTCAATTCAAAAGGACACTTGTAGTATCTTTTGCGGATTAATTATGCCTCCCGCAGTAATTCAGAATATTACTCAAGAAAAAAATGACTGTCAAGTCAATCTGAATTTCTTATTACAATTTATTTTATGATTTTCTGAGAATGTTTTTTATCAATCTGTCGGGATATTGATTACTCCACTTTTTCTGTCATTATTTTCTTTCGGCGGAGCGGAATATTTCCTCACTTGATTTGAATGTGATATAATCTTTTGGCTAATCCGTGTCAAACCGGCTTAGTATTTATTGTGTGTAAATAACCTCGGGTTGCACTCATAAAAATAGAAACAGCCGAGGGAAAGAAAAATTAAGTATCTTTTAGTTATGGAGGCTTTTTGAAGTGCCAACGATTAATCAATTGATCAGAAAAGGTCGGAAGACCCGATCAGTGAAAAGTAAGGCGCCGGCGTTGCAGTACACCTATAATTCCAGCAACCAGCGTCGTACTAAAGTAGCTGAGGGCGCACCGCAAAAGCGTGGTGTATGCACCAATGTTCGTGCGACTACGCCGAAGAAGCCGAATTCGGCTTTGCGGAAGATTGCCCGTGTTCGTTTGTCCAACGGTTTCGAAGTGACTGCCTATATTCCCGGTGAAGGCCATTCTCTTCAGGAACACAGTGTCGTTCTGGTTCGGGGTGGACGTGTCAGAGATTTACCCGGTGTTCGTTATCATATTGTTCGCGGTACATTGGACACAACCGGTGTAGCGAAACGTGGACAAGGCCGTTCAAAATACGGCGTAAAACGGGCTAAGAAATAAATTAGGAGAAGTTGAATGCGACGTACTAAACCAGAAAAGCGGGAAGTTACCCCGGATGTTCGTTATAACAGTACTGTTGTGACGAATTTAATCAATCGTATTATGCATAACGGAAAACGAAGTAACGCAGTCAGAATGGTATACAGTGCCATGGATATCGTCAGTCAAAAGACGGGGAAAGACGGACTTGAAGTTCTGGAAACTGCTTTACGAAATGTCGGTCCTGTGATGGAAGTTCGCCCGCGGCGTGTCGGCGGTGCAACCTATCAAGTTCCGATGGAAGTATCGGCAAATCGAAGACAGACTCTGGCCATGCGCTGGATTATTGATGCATCACGTTCTCGCACCGGTAAAGCATTTGATGAATGCCTTGCGGGTGAATTACTCGATGCTTATAACAATACCGGCAGCGCAATTCGGAAACGCGAAGAAACCCATAAAATGGCGGAAGCTAACCGTGCGTTTTCTCATTACAGAGTTTGAGAAAAAGAATTGAGTAATCCTATATGGCTCGTGAATATCCGTTAGAGAAGTATCGAAATATTGGCGTTATTGCTCATATCGATGCGGGCAAGACGACAACAACCGAACGAATTCTGTTTTATACCGGAAAGACTTATCGGGTTGGTTCAGTCGATGAGGGTACAACTGTAACGGACTGGATGGATCAGGAACGGGAGCGAGGAATTACGATTGTTTCGGCTGCGGTTACAGCGGAATGGAAAGGATATCGAATTAATTTGATCGATACTCCCGGACATATCGACTTTACTGCGGAAGTGCAACGTTCTTTACGTGTCCTCGATGGCGGAGTTGTTGTTTTTGATGCGACTCAAGGGGTTGAGCCGCAAAGTGAGACGGTCTGGCGACAGGCCGATAAATATAATGTGCCGCGTATCTGCTTTATCAATAAAATGGATCGGACAGGTGCTTCTTATCATGATTCGGTCGAATCCATTCGAAATCGTTTGGGGGCGAATCCCATTGAAATGCAAATCCCGATCGGGTCGGAAGGAAATTTTTCCGGCGTTATTGACATTTTGAAGCAAAAGGCTTATTCATGGGAAGACGAATTAGGCATCAATATGATTGAATTCGATATCCCTGCGGATAAAGTCGAAGAGGCACAAGCCGCCCGTGAACAATTGGTGGAATACATTGCCGGATTGGATGACGATTTAACAAACTGTTTCCTTGAAGGCGAGGAATTGACAAATGAGATGCTGATTGCCGGATTGCGCCGGGCGGTCATTGCGGGGAAATGCAACCCCTGTTATTGCGGATCCTCCTTAAAAAACAAAGGTGTTCAGCTTTTGTTGGATGCCGTTGTCGATCTCCTTCCGTCACCTTTAGATATCCCGCCGACAAAAGGGACCAGCCTGGACGGTTCAAAGGAAATTTGGTTAAAACCCGATGATTCCGCACCGGTGGGTTCTTTGGTATTCAAAATTGTCACCGATCCATATGTCGGACGGTTGGCATATTTTCGGGTTTATTCCGGGACCGTGAAGCAAGGTCAAATGCTTTTAAATCCGGTCAAAGGGAAAAAAGAACGGATCGGCAGGCTTATCCGAATGTACGCCGATCGCAGAGATGACGTAGATGAAGTGTATGCGGGGGATATCGCCGCCGTCTTAGGGTTGAAGGACACATTTACCGGCGATACGCTTTGTGATCCTCATCATCCGGTTGTATTGGAATCCATCACTTTTCCGGAACCGGTTATTTCGGTGGCAATCGAACCGAAAACATTGGCCGATCAGGAAAAAATCGGATTGGCTCTGCAGAAATTGTCCGAAGAAGATCCGACGTTTCGTGTCCGAACGGATGAAAATACGGGACAGACCATTATTTCCGGTATGGGCGAACTGCATTTGGCGATTATTGTCGATCGGTTGATGCGTGAATTCAGAGTTCGGGCGAATGTCGGGAAAGAACGGGTTGCCTATAAAGAGACGATTCGAAAAGCGGTGGAAAAGCACAGCTACAAATATGCGAAACAGACCGGCGGTCACGGGCAATTTGCTCATGTCGTTCTGACGGTTGAGCCGATTGATGCGAACTTGGGCGTCCAATTCGAGAATCAAATTGTCGGAGGAGTAATCCCGAAGGAATATATTCCGGCGGTGGAAAAAGGCGTCCGGGAAGCGGCGGAATCCGGTGTGTTGGGCGGTTATCCGGTTACCGGAATACGAGTATCGTTGGTGGACGGCTCGTTTCATGAAGTCGATTCGAGTGAAATGGCATTTAAACTGGCCGGCAGTATTTGTCTGAAAGAATGTTTGGAATTGGCGGATCCCGTATTGTTGGAACCGATCATGAAAGTCGAAATTACGATTCCGGAAGAATATTTGGGAGACGTATTGGGACAAATCAGCAGCCGGCGCGGAGAAATTCGCGGAACGGATATCCACGGCGGAAATTCGCAAATTGTTCATTCAATGGTTCCGTTGGGAGAAATGTTCGGATACGCGACGACACTACGCTCTGCCACACAGGGCCGGGGTGTGTTTGCGATGGAATATGATCACTATCAAGCAGTTTCGGATGCAACTGCACAAAAAATATTAAATATATAATATAAGTTTTCTGAGGAGAATTTGTTTTATGGCAAAACAGCATTATGAGCGAAAGAAACCACATGTGAATGTGGGGACCATGGGGCACATTGACCATGGGAAGACGACATTAACGGCAGCGATCACG
>JALHEL010000221.1 GCA_022837205.1 Leptolinea sp. | reverse complement strand
GGGAACCCATTCACCGATCTCTGCCGTTATTCAAATATTGAAAGGAAAGTAAATGTCAACCAAACGAACTTACCAACCCAAAAAACGACGTCGCCTTCGAGTGCATGGTTTCCGTGAACGGATGGAAACAGCGAGCGGTCGAGATGTTCTAAAGAGACGTCGAGCCCGCGGCCGCCATAGCTTGACCGTTTCGATGAATAATCATGTAAAGCGTATTCGCTGGTAGTTTTAGAACAATGACTTTTCGCAACAAATTTTTAAACAGAACTATCCACGTATAGTGGAGCATCTGCTAAATTGAAACGTAAAAAGCGTCTGAATCGCTCAGATGATATCCAAAGGGTGAGACAAAGAGGGAAATCTTTTTCTCACCCTCTCGTGGTATTAACCACATTATTGGATCCGGACATTGGAGAATCGAAAATTGGTATTATTGCCACCAAATCCGTAGGGGGCGCTGTATCCAGAAATCGATCAAAACGCCTGATTCGGGCAGCCATCGAACCTTATTTGGATCAAATCAAACCCAACTATCATCTGGTTTTGATTGCCCGCAAGCCGATTTTAGCAGCCGATATCGAAAACGTTTCTAAAGCAATTTACAATTTGTTGAAAAAAGCCGAAGTTCTGCAGCCTTCTTCGCAATAAGATGATTCATATCACACAAAAAGATAAAATGATTCGGGCAATTTCCTCTCTTTTCGGAAGAAAAGAATGTGATTGTTCACAGGATGCTTATGCCAGCGAACCTCGCCTGCGCGAGCTTCCATTCCGTATTTTAAATTTGCCCCGTTTTTTCTTTTTGATATTGATTCGTATTTATCAAAATACAATATCCAGGTTGCTGCCCGCAAACACCTGCCGATTTTACCCTTCCTGCTCTCATTATGCTTATCAAGCGATTTATAAATACGGAGCATTCAGAGGCGTACCAATGGCAATTTGGCGTGTTTTGCGTTGTAACCCGTTCAACCCCGGCGGATTTGACCCGGTTCCGTAAAGAATCCTCCGATAAGGAAATTCAATGAAGAGAAAAAAACAATTTTTATTATTATTGCTGATGATCTTAACAACGATGATTCTCAGCGGATGTGCTGGAAATTCAGCACTGAGCAATGCAGTCAGTTGGCCTGGACTAGCAGCCGATGACGAGACAGTTTATGTCGCATACACTTCTTCTGTTCAAGCCGTTTCTAACGGAAAATTGCTCTGGAGATATCCGGCAGAAGCCCAAAATGGGATGATGTTTTTTGCCGCTCCCACGATTTATGATGGGAAAATTTATGCCGGGACATATCAAAACGAAGTTCATGTTTTGAACCAAAATGATGGAACACTGATTACCAAGATTTCCCTGGAGACGAACAAGAATAAAATCCTCGCCTCTCCGGTAATCGCAGACGACATGCTTTTCATCGCTTCAAATAACGGTTCGGTCTACGCTTACGCTCTGGATGATTTGGGCGTTCCTGTTTGGCAAACAGATCTTTCCACTGAAATATGGGTCAGTCCTTTCGTGTCAGACGGAAAGGTCTATGTCACGACACTCGATAAACGATTCCTGGTTTTGGATGAAAAAAACGGATCAATTGAGAAAACGCTTTCGATAAATGGCGCAGTGATGGGAAGATTGGTGCTTTCGAATGATCGGATCTATTTTGGAACGTTGGGGAAAGAAGTTGCTTATTTCAATCCGACAACTCAGGAAATAGAGACAGTTATGCAGACCAACGGTGAAATTTGGGCATCACCACTGATCATCGGGGACAAGATTATCGTCGCGGATATGGCCGGCTATCTTTATTGCAATGAGTTGGAAACCGGGAAATCTGTGTGGCAAATTAAAGCTGTATCCACCGATAAAGTGGGATTTATTGCTGATCCGATTCTGCTCCCAAACGGGAATCTTTTAGCAGTCGCGGAAGATGGCAACCTCCTGGTCTATGATACGGACGGAAAATCGGTGAACAGCCGTTTGATTAATGGCAAAACAATGAGTTCGCCGGTCGTTATCGGTGAATCATTTGTGACCGGTTTGATCCCCGGAGATGCGCTTTTAAGAAGTTATACATCGGATCTGAAAGAAGATTGGTGGTATGCCGAGCCAGTCCAAACAACTGTCGTTGCACCGACTTCGGAAGTCAGCCAAGAAACCGTTACAGAAACACCGGCGAAATAGGAGGAAATGACTATGTGGCAATCTTTTGTAAATATCTTTCTGAATATTTTGCTTTACATCTATAAACTGGTCGGTAATTTTGGAGTCGCGATCGTCTTATTTACGGTCTTGATTAAACTGATCACCTACCCGCTGATGCGAAAGCAGATCCAAAGCTCAACCAAAATGATGGAACTGCAAAAATCTCCCGAATACCTTGAAATGATGGAGAAATACAAAGGAAACCAGGAGAAACTGGCTGAAGAGCAGATGAAACTTTATAAAAAGTTCGGAGTGAATCCTACTGCTTCCTGCCTGCCGACACTCATTCAGCTTCCAATTATTTTCGCATTATATCAAGCCATTATCGCAGCCATTGTATCGACTCCATTGGGGATGTTGGATTTGACAAAACGCGCTTTTTCCGGCTTTTTGCAAATCGGTGAAATATTTCCGATCAATCCGAATTTCTTGTGGATGAATTTGGGGCAGCCTGAAAGATTGTACATTCAGGGGATCTCTTTCGGGATACCGGTTTTGGCGATTCTAGTTGTAATCACAACCATCATGCAGACCAAACTGACCGTCCCCCCGACCAATCCGAATGACAAGAATGCAGCCAGTGGCGCTATGATGACTGGTATGATGAATATTTATATGCCGCTTCTGATGGGCTTCATGGCTTATACATTGGCTTCTGGCCTTTCACTTTATTTCTTAATTTCGAATGTCTTTACGATTGTACAATATGGCGTGGAAGGCAAGTTGAACTGGAAAGCCTTAAAGTTTGGCAAACCGCAGCTACCGAAGTTAGCTACACCGGCTGAAAAACCAGTAACAACTTCTCGTTCCGTTCCGAATGCTAATCCCAAAAAATCGATGACGCCCAATTTAGCGGAATCTGGGGTCGACCCGGCAGAAGAGAAGATTGACTATCGTGAATTTAAAAATAAGAAAAAACCAAAGAAAAAGTGACGACAGAATAGATAAGGCAATAGAGACTATGGACAATCAAATGGAATTTTCTGCAGGAACTGTGGATGAAGCAATTGAAAAAGGGCTAAAAGCTCTGGGAAAAACACGGGATGAAGTCGAAATTGTTGTGATCGATTCGGGAGCAAAAGGGATTTTTGGACTCGGCTCACGGCCGGCTTCTGTAAGCATTAAAGTAAAGGAACCGGCAACCAAAGCTCCGCAACCGGAATATTCTCAAGTCAATCAGACTATCAAAACGCAATCGGAAAAAATATCAACCAAAGAAATCGATGAAGAGCTTTCCAGCAATGATAACGAAATGGATATCGCCGAAGCGGACGAGGAAGAGAAAACCATCGGCGATGAGTTGGTTGATGAAACCGCATTGAAAGCCACTGTGACGGTCGTCGAGGATTTAATAGACAAAATGCATATCAAAGCCAATGTGACCGGACGGATCGGAAAACTTGAAACATCCGGGAATCAGGAAATGATTCTTGTCGATATCAAAGGGGATGATTTAATCAGGAAATGATTCTTGTCGATATCAAAGGGGATGATTTATCTTATCTGATCGGTCGCCATTCCGAGACATTGAATGCATTCCAATATATAACAAGTTTAATTGTCGGACGTGAATTGGGCCATTGGGTACCAATGATGATCGACGTGCAAGGATACCGAGAACGACGGGAACGTCAATTACGACAAATGGCTATTCACATGGCGGACCAAGTTACTCGATCCGGCCGAAGAATTTCTCTCGAACCGATGCCCGGAACGGAAAGAAGAATTATTCATCTCGCGTTGCGGGATCGAAATGATATTTATACCGAAAGTGTCGGGGAAGAACCTAATCGAAAAGTAGTGATTTATCCGAAAAATTAAACGGGAGAAAGAGGGGGCTTTTGAAAAAGCCCCCTCTTTCTTATTCGGCGGGGTTTACCCGTTGATAAACTCCCATTACCGCATATCCGTCCACCATAAAGGTTTTCATCACAGCAAAATCCGGGATTTGATAATTATTTCCCGGAGTATTTTTATAACTGAAGCATAAATAATCGGCATTTTTCATCTGCCAGATCGGTGTAAATCGCTTTCGAACCGCTTCCGGCAAGCGCAATAATGTAAATTCAGCCGATCCATATGTCAAATCACTATTAACTCCGACCCTGATTTCACCCACCTGAACCGTATTGTATAAATATAACAGACAGCTTTTTGACGATACACCCCAATAATCCCGGGTGAAATCTTCTGCATAATTCTTGCCGATCTCATTAAAATAGACAAAATCCAGTGGATGATTTTTTATCATCCACCATCCTGTGTTGCCAAAGGAAATCAGGCACAGAGAAAACACGATCCCGTTCTTGATTTTCATTTTGGTTTCGCCGGAGATTTTGCATTCAATCAGATCGTTTAATCCGCACACGGAGAGATAAATGAACGGTGCATAAAGGAAATAGGCATGCCGCCAACCATGGTAAATCGTGCCTTTTGAAATAACAATTGCCAGCAGCGCAATCACAAAAAGCAAAAAGTTCATTATGTCAAAGGCCAGCTCAAATCGAGCATCGGAGTCTTTCAGCAATTGAAGTTTGAATGCCAGAAATACCGATCCGATCACAAAAAGCACCAAATAAAGCACCGGAACGGTAATTCCGATCCAGACCGGTAAATAATACCAAACATCGCGCGGAGCCACGAACCTTCCCATAAACAACTCGGCATCTCCGATCATTGGTTGGTTGACTGCCATTGAAAAACCGCCTTTTATTTGCTCAATATTTAATTCCCATAAAAAAGGCGTCAAGGCGAAAAACCAAATAAAAGAAAAAATACAAGTCAGTAAAGATTCACGTAATATTTGTTTTTGGTTTTTCGGATCCGTAATCATATTGAAAATTGCGATTCCGGCAAATGCCGGCAGAAGAATAAATCCGTAAAACCGCGTGTTAGCAGCCAATCCGAACGCAAACCCAAACAGGACCAAACCGTATTTTTTCCGATCCAGTTGATAAAAACCGATTCCCAATAAACTGATCATAAACCAACTAAAAAAGATACTATCTTTACAATTGTAAAAAGAATCAGCAAATATTCGTGGAGAAAGAACAAGCAT
>JALHEL010000220.1 GCA_022837205.1 Leptolinea sp. | reverse complement strand
CGTGATCGCTGCCGTTAATGTCGTCTTCCCATGGTCAATGTGCCCCATGGTCCCCACATTCACATGTGGTTTCTTTCGCTCATAATGCTGTTTTGCCATTTTTATTCTCCCTCATTATCCGGACGATTATGCCCATTCATCAAAAAGAGCCCTCAATGAGATTTGAACCCATGACCCCAGTCTTACCAAGACTGTGCTCTGCCAACTGAGCTATGAGGGCTTATTTGTTTCAGCAACTTCGCCGATGCAAAATTTCTTTTGATATTCGGACAAGAAAAATTTTTCTTTTTTCTTCCGAATTATCAGTGGACGGTGAAGGATTCGAACCTCCGAAAGCTTCTGCTATCTGATTTACAGTCAGACCCCGTTGGCCACTTGGGTAACCGTCCGTTTGAACAGTTGCCTGTCCGTAAATGGATTTGAAGATTTTTTCAAACCCATTTACTGCCTTGCAACTGAGCCGACAATGGGACTTGAACCCATGACCTGCCGCTTACAAGGCGGCTGCTCTGCCA
This sequence comes from Leptolinea sp., assembly GCA_022837205.1. Classification (GTDB taxonomy): domain Bacteria; phylum Chloroflexota; class Anaerolineae; order Anaerolineales; family Anaerolineaceae; genus Flexilinea. The sequence goes on along the minus strand of JALHEL010000220.1, from coordinate 3,220 downwards.
ATTGAGCTATGTCGGCGAACTGTTAATGTGCATTTCGCGTTCGCTATTATACCAGACAATGAATCGCATGGCAAGGACACGAAAATCAAAGTGTTCGCGGCACAAACGAAGACCAGTTTATCATAAAATTCAACCGATTCGGTTGATATATTGTGGAAATCGTTACCTACCGTTTTTTTGTCATTTGCATCCATTGACAGAAAAACGGATTGTTTCTGTGTATATTTCAGAAATAAAACGGGTTTACGATCACCCAGGGCGAGCGATGTGTCGTATTGTAAATAAATTTCCGAACAATTTGCTCGATATTTTTTTCGATATTATTCGTTCCGGTCGAATTCTTTTTACCGCAATATTCGATAATTGTTCTTCGCAGATCTTCTTCGATATCGGGAGTTTCTTTTCCGGACATTAAGCCGTAATGGATAATTTGCGGATCGCGAATTAAACCGTGGTGATCTTTATCCAACATTAAGGTTATTACGATGACGCCGCTGTCAGCCAGGCGTTCCCGCTGGTGCATGATATCGAGATTCATATCTCCGACGTTCGTTCCATCCACCAAAACCATGGAGGCGGGAACCTGCTCGGCTAATCGAGCTTTTCCGTGATGAAACTTTATGGTTTGCCCATTTTCCACGACAAAGATGCGGTTTTTCGGAATTCCCATCAGTTCACCGATTTTTGCCTGATTATAAAGATGGCGAAGTTCACCGTGAACCGGTATGAAATATTCCGGTTTCACTAAATTGATCAGCAATTTCATTTCTTCCTGGCAGGCATGTCCGGAGACATGGACGGAGAGAAGCGAATTGTAGATGACATTTGCTCCCATTCGATACAACCGGTTAATTACAGCCGAAACCCTTTCTTCGTTTCCGGGGATCGGATTGGAGGAAAGCATTACGGTATCGCCTTCTTTGATGCTGAAAGCGTAGTACTTTCCGGTGGAGAGTCTTCCCATAATAGAGGTGGGTTCGCCCTGAGAACCGGTGCAAAGGATCAGTACCTCTTTGTCAGGTAAATGTAGAGCTTCTTCGAGGGTTACGACCCATTCGTCCGGCAAATCCAAGTAGCCTAACCTTTTTGCCAAGTTGACATTATCCACCATACTGGTTCCGACAATACAAATTTTCCGATGGTGTCGCCTGGCAATTGTGGAAAGTTGTTGCAAGCGGGAAATTAATGATGCAAAACTGGAAATAATGACCCGACCTCTTGCGTTGACAAAAACTTCTTCGAAAGCTTTATTGATATCTTTTTCCGAAGGGGTTGTTCCGGGCCGTTCAGAGTTAGTAGAATCGCTAAATAAAGCCAATACATTTCGTGTTCCCAACTCGGCTAATTTCGCGAAATCCGAAGGCCAATTATCAATCGGTGTCGGATCGAATTTATAGTCCCCGCTGACGACAATCAGACCCGCCGGAGTGGTAATGGCCAAACCGATTGAATCCGGAATCGAATGCGTCATATGAAAAGTTTCGATATGAAACTTTCCCAAATCAAACTCTTCTCCGGCTTTTTTAACGTTAATTTTTGTTTTTGTCAGTTTTCCGGCACGGGCTAACCTGACTTCGATCATTCCCGCTGTCAAGGGAGTTGCATAAATCGGAACATTATTCAATACATCGAATAAATGCGGTAATCCGCCGATATGATCCTCATGAGCATGAGTGATAATAATCCCAAGGATTTTGTCTTCTTTTCCTTGCAGAAATTGCATATCCGGAATAATGTAATCCACTCCGATCATGGAATTATCCGGAAACTGCACGCCGCAATCGATGATGATATATCGGTCTTCATAGCCGAATACCATCATATTCCGCCCGACTTCACCTAATCCGCCGAGCGGAATAAATTGCAGTTCTTCTTGCTTCATTCTTTATTTCTCTTTTCTTAATTCTTCAAATAACTTTTTTTGTTTCTCAGTCAAGTTGCGCGGGATTTGCACTTTGATTCGAGCATATAAATCACCGCGCGTTCCTTTGCCTTTCAACTTTGGCATTCCTTTTCCCGCCATCCGGATTAATTGACCGGGTTGGGTTCCGGCGGGAATTTTCAATACGATTTTTTCATTGATGGATGGAACAATCACTTCTCCACCCAGAATTGCGGTATATAAATCGATCGGCACATCAACGTACAAATCATCATTAACACGCTCGAACTGCGGGTCATCTTCCACTTTGATGTTCAGTATCAGATCCGCATTTCCTGATTCTTCACCCATTACTCCGGCCAGTCTGACTTTTGTCCCGGTTTTTGCACCGGCCGGTATTTTCGCTTCAATGCGTTTGTTCCCGATCGTCAGGATACGTTCTGTACCGGTAAAAGCTTCTTTTAAGGTAATCGGAAGCGTATATTCTACCGGAGCGGGTTTGGTCGGAGTGTAACTTTGGCCGAATCCCGTTGACCGAGAGGTCCTTGACCGGCGGCTGGAGCCCATTCCACCGAAGATTTGGGAGAAGAAGTCGGAGAAATCGCCCATATTCTCAAAATCGGTAGCATAATAAGTCCCTTGTCCGCCCGGTGCGGTTGAAAACCAATCGCTCCAATTGTAATTCGCACTATTGCCACCCTGTTGCTGCCAAGCGCTGTAAGACGAGCCCAATTGATCATAACGCGCTCTTTTGTCTTTATCTTTTAAAACTTCGTAAGCTTCATTAATCTCTTTAAATTTCTCTTCCGCAGCTTTGTTTCCCGGGTTATGATCGGGATGATATTTCTTAGCCAAATCCCGATAGGCTTTGCGAATTGCTTCATTCGACGCATTTTTATCTACGCCGAGTATTTTATAATAATCTTTATATTCCATACTCCTCCACTTTCTGTTTCATTCCTATCCCAATCATTCAAATCGGTTTGTCAATAGAAACAGGTCTTTAAGCAGAGATTTTTTTACACATATCTCCATTTCTACCATATTTTACAATCGGATTATTTGATTTTTATAAATTATATGGAAATCAAAATACAAACAGAGGGGTTATTCTTCAAAATTTCAGAATGTTCGCCGATCATTTCATGCGGATTCGATTAAAAATAATTACGGAAAACCGATTTATTATGGGTTTTAATCGAAAAGCAACCTTTTTTGCGATGAATTCCTGTAGCTAAGCTTTATTTAAAGAAAAACGGATGATCCATCAAATTTCGATTGGAAAGTTGATTCCCGATAACAAAATGTTCTGCCGACTCGATTTCTTCTTTCGTCGGC
>JALHEL010000219.1 GCA_022837205.1 Leptolinea sp. | reverse complement strand
CTCTTTTAACCTTCCGACAGCCTCAAAGATTGATTCAGCCGATCGGCCGAATCCGAAAGAAATCATCGGGAATAAAGGCAATTGATAATAATCGTGGGTTCCGATATGGTGAGGGAGCGCCAAACCGTAAAGAATATATCCGGCAAAAAAACCGATCCACAATAAACGTGCTCTTCGATTTTCACAGGCAAGACAGCCCACTAACCCGGCTGTTACGACAACGATTCCAAACACCTCGTCCATCTTCCGAATCCAGCGGACATAAAACGCTGGAGAAAACCAATCGCTCAAAGAAAAACGACCTTGATATTGTTGTACCAAAAAACCTTTGACAAAGTAACCCCAGTAGTTATAAATCAATACCGGTGCGACGGAAAGAGCCACGATTATCCAAATATCAACTCTCTTTATTTTTTGTTTCCGATCCGAAGACGAAAAAATGTAAAACGCAAAGGCTGACGCCAATGGGAAAACGCACACCTGCTTGACCAAAATCGCGGTCCCCGTCAAGACGCCGGTCAGTATCGCCAGTCCAACCGCCGGATGAGAATCCCATTCGACCAACGCATTCAGTGACCATATCATCAGTGCGACCATCAAAGGATCCGGCTGAAATGATCTGCTCGCAAAAATCGTATAGGGGAATAAAAGGAAGAAACCGAAACCGACCAGACTGCCGGTGATTCCGAGAAATCGACGGCATAATCGAAATAATCCGATCCCGCCGATTAACCAAAAAACGATTGATATCGCTCGCGGTACCCGCAGGTCGGCATCTCCGACAATTTTATACCCCCACGCAGCGAGTCTCTCCATAATCGGCGGTTCGATTCTGGGTTCCTGTGAACCGCGCATTTCCGCCTCATGTTGATAATCGGCACTTTTCCCGGGTAAATTCCCGTTATCTTTCAGAAAATAGCTGCGGGCGATTAATGCGGAATGTAATTGGCGAGCCGGATGAAAATCCAACGGCGGATCGTCAAAATCGACGAATCGCAAAAAAGTCCCGCATAAAAATATCAGGATAAAGACAATGATTTGGATTGAAGATAATTTTTTCCGTGCGACAATATTTCTCAAGGTTTATTTCTCAAATCATAGATAATATATCCATTCCCGGCGGCATAGACAGGAAAGGATTCCAATCTTTTTTTTAGATCCGGCTGATTATCCAGCTCTCCCAGCGCTGTCACCACAAAATAATTCATGCCTTTCGTCTGGGAATCAAAGTAAGTATCAAAATCCGCTTGAGGCGTCCCAGCCAATTGAAACAGCGTATCATCCTTTGCATCCGGCCAAGTAAGGGACGGTTGCCGCCAGCCGTAATAAATCAGTCGCATCCCATAGTCTCCGGTAAGAGCGATAAACGGCTCATTTTGCGGGATCGCTTCCCCGACCTTTCTCCAACTCGCCGGTTCCAAAACATAATTCGTCCCTCGTAAATATCCGCATGCCGAATAGGCGCCGTAACCGGCTGCCACTATGATCAAAAAGAGCGAACAAACGAAGGCAATCTTTCCACTTTGCCGAGTTTTTTCAAAAATCGTATCCGAAACCGGACATACGGAAATCGCTGTCAATGGGATCAAAATCAGGCTATAGTATTCATGAGTCGTGATCTGATAAGGGACAAATAATCCGTAAAAAATGTATCCCAACCACCAACCGATCATTAACCCTTTTACCTGACGATTTCGGATGAAAAGGACTCCCCACAACCCAAAGAGCGGCAGGACCAATCCGATCAGCCCTTTCACCATCGCAATCCAATCCGCATAAAAATTTGAGGTCCGAATCAGTCCGGAAAGAGAAACAATCCAAAATGAAAAGAAATCTCCCGAACGGGAAGGATTGAATATCAAATAGTAAACTGCCGAGGGAATCAACATGACTGCGCCGATCAAAAGGGTTTGAAATATCCTTTGTCTTCGATTTTGGCGGTTAACACTTGCGCAGAAGATCCCCAATAACATAAACGCGACAAAAAAGCCCGCATAAATCTTTACCAACAACGCCATTCCCCCGATGAATCCGGAAAAAAAGGCCGAAGACCATGACCCTTTCTCAGACCAGTTGCACAACATCCAAGCGGTGCCTAAAACCCAAAAGCACATCCAAGGATCGGGCTGAAAAGATCGGGAAGCAATAATACTAAACGGGACAAAATAATAAATCAATAACGAAAATATTCCGGCTGAAAAGAAAGCAAAACGACGGCAGATCTGATACAGAAACAGTCCGCCTAACGCCCAGAAAAAAGCACTGAAAATGCGACCCGTCCAAAAAACTTCTTTCCCGATCAGTAAATCGATTTTGGATACCAGCCATTCCATCACCGGCGGTTCATAGCGTTCCAAATCGGCCAGTTTATCGGCTTGTTCGACAACGGTCGGATCACTGTTGTTCAGACTTTCGTAATAAAAAGAGCGGGTGATGATGGCAGAGCGTAACTGTCTCGGAGAATAGAAATCCAATGGCGGATCGGTCAGATCATATAACCTGACAGCAAATCCTGCCGCCATTAAAATCAAAACAATCACTGTCTCTGCCCACCCGGTTAATTTCTTTCCGGAAGGTATCGTGTGAAGATTCATAACAGATCCCGATAAGCGGAAAAAGCATCCATTCGCTTTTGTGCTTCCCTGAGAGATTTCCAAGGATGATTCCCGTTGGACAGATAATTCGCATTCAGCCAATCGGCTCCGCCTTGAATAACCCGTCGATATCCTTTCGAATAGGGTTTCATCTCCGGATCTGTCAGCAACCAATCGGCGATTCGATAAGCTTCGGCTCCGAAATCCGCGGCATGAGCGCGATTTTTTGCTTCCGGGTAAAAACGGGCCGCCGCCAACGGTTCCGACAGATAAGCTATTTTCCCTCTCGCTGCGATTCGAAGCCAAAGATGATGATCCAAAAGAAAATGATAGCGTAAATCCATTCCGCCTGCGCCGTCCCAAGCTTTGCGGCGAAAGAAAACCGCCGGTTGACTGATGATCCGGAAAGCCATTAAATCCCGCAATGTATAATCCGCAAAGCGCATCACATTCATCAGTTCTCCCTCTTGATTTACGGAAAGTACATCACCGTATACCAAATCGACCTCCGGATGAGCATCAAAATAGGCGAGCACTTTTTCAAAAGCACCTTTCAGATAAAAATCGTCGGAATTTATCCAACCAAATATTTCTCCACCCGCCAATGAAAAGCCCTTATTAATTCCATCGGCCTGTCCGCGATCTTTTTCGGATACCCAATGATCGATTTCGGATTCATATTTTCGAATAATATCGATACTTCCGTCCGTTGATCCCCCATCCATTACAAAATATTCGATTTCAGGTGTCTTTTGCGTCAAAACAGATTGAATGGTTTTCTCAAGGAAGGGCGCCTGGTTGTAGGATGGTGTCACAACAGAAATATGAGGATGGCTCATTGATTTTTAAAAAAGGGAGTCATAAGCGACTTTTGGAAAAACCTGTAATTTTCCGCCGATGGTAGCATCCAATATTTCCCGGCCTGCCTTTTGATAGGCTTCACGCGCCATAGTATAGGCACGTTCGGAGGTCTCCAAATCCGGTAATTGCCAGCGGAAGCCTTTCCCAAAATAACCCGGATTAAAGTGATTCGGATCATCTCCTTCGGAAACAACCGTCTCGTTGGGCTTCCCCTTGGTTTGGAAATTGTGATCAACACCGATCAAAATCACTTGCCGGAATCCCAGATAAAAAGCCGTCTGAAGCGCCATATAAGTCACCGTGGCACCTTCCCACATCCTTTTTCGGATATCGGTGGCGAAGGTCGGGCCGGTATAAGTCGAATAAAGAAAAAAGAGGTTTTCTTCAGGCTTCAGCCATTTCAGTGCCCGAGTCGTGACAAAACGCGGCATCTTTAATTTCTGAATATCGCCGGATGTTTGTTCGACAACCAGATCATTCACACAAAGGTAATAAGTGGTTTCAAAGCCCATTTCCGGAAAAGCCAAATAAATACGGTTTAAACCAAAAGTATACTCATTCTTCAATTTGGAAAGATCGGTATTTTTCAAACTGGGCCCGTTCCCCATGATAAAGCAACGCTCCCCTTTACGGCTGTCTTTCAATCGACTCAAACGTTCCATGGAATCCCGACGAACCGGATCGAAATAAGCTTCCGGAATGTCACCGAGTCTCTTTATCCCGTCGTAAAGCTCTTTCCCTTTCACTAATATGTTTTCGGGAACAGAATTTTTCATATTCGTTTTTGATGTCGACATAACTCACTCAATAAATCGGGGAAAATTTGTAAATCATTTTCCCCGATATCGGAAATGAAATTGCTTAGATCGTCTTTTTCAGTTCTTCCAGTTTGGAAACATCATAACCCAAAGGAATCAAACAGTTGCGAATCGTATTCCAATGGACGCGTTCACAAGCCATCGGACTGTAATTTGAGTTATGCGGAGCCAACAACACATTCTTAAACTTCCGCAACGGAGAATCATCGGGCAAAGGTTCCACTTCAAAAACATCCAATGCGGCTCCGCCCAATTTCCCGTTTTCAAGCGCCTCTGCTAAAGCGGCTTCATCCACGATCGGGCCCCGTGAGGTATTGATCAAAATCGCGGTCGGTTTCATCATCGCCAATGTTTCACGATTGATCAGATGATAGCTGGTCGGATTCAGATCCGTATGCATAGTGACAATATCCGAACGGCTTAACAATTCCGGCAATGAAACCGACTCGATTCGATTTTCGATCAAAAAATCCGGTTTAATTTCGGCGATATCATTTACCAAGATCCGGCAACCGAATGCTCTTAAACGGCGTACTACCGCTTGTCCGATATTCCCGACCCCGACAATCCCTATTGTATTTTCTGACAGGGTGGTTGTCGAAGGCTTATTCCAAATTCCTTCCCGCATCGAGTCATCCATAAAAGGAATCGCACGGAAAAACGAAAGCATATATCCGATCGCTGTCTCCGAAACGGGAATCGTAAAAGCATTGAGTGTATTTCCGACGACGACTCCCAATCGGGTAGCGGCTTCTTTATCGATGGCATCAATGCCCGTTCCCCATTTGGAAATCACTTTCAACCTGGGAACACAAGCTTCGATCACGCGGGCGCTGTAAACATCATCCCCGCAGATCGTTCCGTCAAATTGACCGGCGTAGGAAATAATTTGATCTTCGGTTAATTTTTGTTTTACTTCCGGAACGATCATATTGATCCCATAATATCCTTCAATTACTTTTCGGAATCTTTCCACTGATGACATCATATAAGGTGCGGATAGAATGATTGTATGTTTCATTATTTTTTTATTCTCCTGAAGAAATTTTCTGCCACAGAACGATAACGTCTGTGGAAAATGCATACGGCAGAACCGTCACAACATCATTTTTGTTTTTCAGTAAAAGTCATTATATCCCGAAAAAAACTTACAACTTTCCTTGTTGTCGCAGCTTCATCAACATTTCCGTGATATTAAACTCCGTTTCATCATCAATATCCTGCGCTTCGATGGCCGGAATTTCAAACATCATGGGGCGATCACCGATCCGGTGACGTTTGCGCATCAATATTTCACGAGTAAACAAATACATACAGGAATTCTCTTCATAGATCGGCGGTAAGTCTTGAGTGCGCAGTAAGATCGATGCGTTATGATTAATCGGCCTCGCTAACTGATCCCAAAATCTTTTTTGAACGCGCGTGACGGAAAATAAGGAATCATATAGATAAGTTTTTTCCAAAAAGGATCGAATTCCTTTTGAAATTGTTTCGGATTTTAAAAGCGGATTTGTGCTGTGAGTCTGAAGATAATAATCCGCTTGAACTTGGCTTGTATCATAGATTAAAATTTCGTTCATCGGGACATCATCCGCTCGTAACGCTTCGGGACGCAGCAATGATTTGACTATCGGGAAATCCTTGGCAAGCCCTTCCATGACAACCGGACTGTCAGTGTCGACCACCACTTCATTGATTTCGGGAACAGCCAGCAGCGCTTCCATAATATAGTGATAAAGCGGCTTCCCGGCTAACATTCTGTAATTCTTTCCTTCGACCCTGACCGAATTATGTCGCATTGGAACAAAAGCAACAATTTTCATAAATTTTCTCCTTTATTTATCGTTCTTCATCTGAACGGATGAATTGATGAGCTGCGGGTCTTTTTCAAACGAATGAGGGTAGACGAACGGCTTTCCTCGCAAAATTCCATCTTGAATAACCCGCATCGTCTCATTATTTTCCGGTAACAGCGATTCCGGCTTGAAATCTTTTAATTTCACGTAACCGTTCCATACGGGATCGGGAAATAAAAACTCGGAAAAATCCAATGCGGTATGAAAGAATTGATAATACATAAATTTGCGTGCGTTTTGTTGAAATTC
>JALHEL010000008.1 GCA_022837205.1 Leptolinea sp. | reverse complement strand
AATCGGAAATAGCCAAAAGATATCAGCTGAATTCGTGATTCAATCGGACGTTTTTGGGCAACGAATGTTGGAAAATCCGTTGCAATTCGGATGAAAACTCGAGGCTGCCGGTTGAGATCCCTTGCGGATACCATCCTTTCTTATATCACGGAATTAGCTGATCATCCCTTCGGGCACAAAGAGATCAAAGCAAAAGATCAGGTAAAATTTCGTGCATCAAGAAGGAAGAAATCGAAAGTCGCTGAATCTTGCGGGCAGCAGGCTGCTTTTCACATTCTGAACGCCGGAAAAGCGTATCTGTTTCAAATTTCCATGGAAATCATTTAAGAAAGAAGTTCCGAATGAATTATCTTCCTGAAAAGGTTGAAATAAGGGACGGAAGCTTTTCCGGCATTTAGGTGGTGAAAGGGAGGGATATTTAAAAGTTTTCGTTTTCTTGTTTAGGTAGTCGTTAATTTCCGCTGGCCGCAGACAGGTTGGTTGTGCTACTATCACACAATTCTACTCCATCATTTTCTCGTCTCGTCGCTGATATTTCTCCAACCCGAATAGGCCGACTACAGGTTTCCACCTTTTCCTTTATATTCCTGCTGCGTGATCTTCGCTTCTCCGCATTCCATCGTTACAACTCGCGTCTCTCACCCAACAATTTCGAGTCCCTTGGCTTATTCCTTCCGTATCTGAATCTAAAACCGCCTCGCCCACCATCTCCCCCATTTGTCTCAGAATTTCCATCATCCGTTGCTCAAAATGGTTCGAACGAATCACGGATTCGGCTGTCATCTTTTGGATATTTTCGATTTCGAGGGTTATCCTTATCTTGACATCTTGTATCATTGGAAGTTCCTTTTTTAGATATTTCACTCTGACGATAGGGATTTAAGACGCAGACTTAAATTTAATAACCATAAAACTCGGGAAAATGGACTTCCTTGACGCCACTTGATCCCATAACGCAGACTAACTAAACATATCATGGCAAGGACTTCATAGGAGGTTTTTCGAATCAATCGCTTCCATCATAAAAAGCGAAATTGATGCAAAACGAGCGCAGCTTTCGCAAATGTTGCCGGATTAGAAGAGTCGAATTGGAAATGCAAAATTTAGGCTCTATCGCTGCTCATTTTATACCTAAATACGAAAATGGCAATTCCATAGACAATCAGCGAATAAGCAAGCACGATCGATAAATGCGGCAAAATATCCACATATTTTCCTTCAATCGCCAACCGAGCTGTTTCTGCAGCATGGAAAAACGGTAAGAAATGGGAAATCGTCCTGAATCTGCCGCCGATCAGGTCAATCGGGATCCAAGTTCCGGAAAACCAACCTGCGATGTTCGTAAGTAATGCGCCGCAAATCCCACCGACTGCTTTATCGTTCATTATGCTGCCACACAACAAGCCCACCCCTACAAATAAAATTGAAATCGGCACGAGGACAAAAACTGCGAGGAACGTATTTATCGTTAGCGGTAAGCCGATGAAAGAAGCAGCTATCAGTGTGATACTCGATTGAACGACTGCAAATAGGATCATCGGCAGGGTGTATCCCATAATGAAGTCAAATGAGCGCATTGGAGAGCTGAATAAGCGCATAAGAAATGACGAAGTTCTGTCTTTCGCAAGCAGTGTTCCGGAAAAAAGCGCTAAAAACACGGTTCCAAACATGGCAATGCCCGGAGCAATTCGTTTCGTCTCGAACATTGTGTTGTTTGCTTCAGGAGGAATTGCCGAATTAATTATGGAAAATAAAAACATCAATATGAGCGGAAACCCCAATCCAAAAAATAGATTGATCGGGTCACGCAGAATTTCTTTCCCATTTCGTTTTGAGAAAATGTAAGCTCTCATCGTACACCTTTTGCGAGGATAACAAATGCATCTTCAAATTTGTTTGTGTTTGTCTGCGCCATCAATTCGGAGACCGTACCGGTGGCGAGTAATTTTCCGCTTGACATAATCCCAATTCGATCGGAAAGTTCTTCAACCTCTTCCATATAATGCGTCGTAAGAATTATCGTAACTTTCCCTTTTAATGATTTAATCGTTGACCATAATTCACGTCGTGCCAACACGTCAAGTCCGAGAGTCGGTTCATCCAAGAATAAAATTTGCGGTTCGGATATCAAAGCCATAGCGATACTGAGTCGTCTTTGTAAGCCACCGGATAAAGCTTTTACCTTTTTCGTCATTAAATTGTCCAATTCGAATCTATTTGCCATGCAAATAGCGTTCTGGTGAGCGGTTTTCTTGTCTTGTCCATAAATACCGGCGATGAGTTCAAGATTTTCACGGATAGTAAGATTCGGAGCAATCGCTGTTTCCTGTGGTGAGATATTTGTCTTTTGTTTAATCGATAATGGCTTAGAGATAATGCTGTCACCGAGCAGAATAGCATCTCCGCCGGTTGGACGTGTCAGACAAGAAAGCATTTTAATGGTTGTGGTCTTTCCTGCTCCGTTCAGACCGAGCAAGGCAAACAACTCACCTTTATTGACAGAAATATTGAGATTGTCTACAGCAGTTATTTTGCCATACTTTTTTGTCAGACCAACAGTTTGTATAGCGATCATTATTCTGTATCCTGATCAGGCAAGGAATCTCCGAAGACTTCCGCAAGTTTCAGTATGACATCTTTGGGAGGAATCGCTATTCCTCGTTTTTTATCGCCAAGCAAAATCAATGTATCGCCGGGCGAGATATTGAAAATTTCACGTGCTTCTTTGGGAATTACAATTTGTCCCTTTTCTCCCACTTTTACTGTCCATGCGTATTTTCCTTTTGGAGCATTTTCCTTTTGGAGCGCTCATGATTGCCTGCCTCTTTTATGATTAGTAAGAATAGTATAATAAGTAAGAATAGTATAACTATTCATACAATTTTGTCAAGTATAAAAATGAAGAATTGATCGAGATAAAATCGGGAATTGATTTTATATAAAGAATATGATTTGTTTAAAAGAATGAACTACGAATAGGATTAATCAAAAAGGCAAAAGATAGAAAGAGTACCTTTGGAGGGAACAAGGAAAAAAGATTTCAATTTAGGTTCAGACAGCTGCGGATAGTGCAGATCATAGTCAATGAAACCTATTTTTTCCGGATACAATCGATAGGGAAGTATAGCCAGACGGAGAAATGTCAAGAAAGGAATAAAGTGCCATGTTGTTGGAAGATGATGCGATAGTGTTGTTTCAGGGAGACAGCGTAACCGATGCGGGACGCGATTATACGGATGAAACCGATTTGGGAACGGGCTATCCCATGATGGCGGCATCTTATTTTTCCGCTACCTATCCGGAGAAGGGCGTGAAGTTTATAAACAAAGGAATCAGCGGAAATAGGGTAAGAGATTTAAAAGAACGATGGACGACGGATTGCATCGACAGAAAACCCACATGGGTATCGATATTGATCGGGATAAATGATTCTTGGAGACGATATGATAGCGACGACCCGACGCCGAAAGAAAAATTTGAAGCCGATTATCGCTATATTTTGCGGCAAACAAGAGATAAACTTCATGCGAAACTCATTTTATGTGAGCCGTTTGTCTTACCTGTGTCTGAAGATAGGGCAGCATGGCGAGAAGACTTGGATCCCAAGATATCTGTGGTAAGAAAACTGGCGGCGGAATTTAACGCCATATTCTTACCGCTTGACGGAATATTTGCACAGGCAGCGGCTAAGAGGGAATCGAATTTTTGGTTGCCGGACGGCGTACATCCTTCGCTTGCCGGACATGCGCTTATCGCAAAGAACTGGTTACAAGCCGTGGAAGCTTTATAAATAGAGAACAGCTAAAAGTGACGGTTTTTATCGCCGGCTGAATGATTATTTCCTGTAATCAGGTTTGATCGAGAAAGGAAAGTGATTATTTCCGGATTTTTTATCAGCCTCTTGATTTCCTCAAAAGGCTGATAAAAAGATTCCTCAAAGAATTTGAAGGTAGATCGTAAAATCGATTCCCTCATCTGTTTTTATTAAATATTCTTCATGAACCGGTGCTCCCCAACTGTCGTCGCCGCCAACACCGCATTTCTGTTTATAAGCACCGACTACGGTTTCGTTCCGAGGCGGTAAGTGCAAAATATTGCTTGCATTTTCGATTTCATGAGCGGTGTAGGGCAAGGCGGAAGCTTCAAAGGGACTGTCACTCGAAAGACGCAGGCCTTTGCCGCGATCTTCCGTCACGGTGAAAAACCGCAATTGAGTTTTATTTCCGCATTCCTGCGGATGGAGATAAGGGACATATTGCCGGTCGACCGATCCTTCACAAAGTTCAATCCGGCAAGCCGATTGACGATCGGAATAGGCTTCGGATTGGTTGTTTCCGTACCAAGATAACCGATTCCATTTTCCGGGCATCTTGAACATGATCCCGACACAAGGAGCGTCGCCTTTCACCGGATCCAGATGCATTCGGATCCGAACGATATTCTTTTTAAAAAAGGAGTATTCCATGCTGCAGTGAATTTTAGGATTGGCCGGCATGAAGAAAAAGGATTTGACTTGTGCTCGCTCGGGATCAACGGAGACATGCTCACATTTCTGATAAAGAGAAGCGATTTTCCATTGTGCCCAGCGAAAGGTGTTTCCGTTCCCGAGATCATTGTCGGTCGGTGCACGCCAAAAATCCGGAGAGACCGGACTTCTTAATAGCTCCGTCCCTTCGCTTTGAACGGATACAAGTTTTCCGTTGGCTTTCGAAATAAGCGCAAAACTGTTCTCCATTTTAATGCCGACATTGTAATCACCGTCGATGATATGAGCTTTCGGCGATTTCTCTTCGAAATCAAGATCGATCGGAGAATATTTTTGGAGAATGCCTTGCCCGAAAGCCACTTCATAATCGCTGGGCGCCCAAAGAGTCGCTTCTTTCTGCTTCATGCTGCAGGTCAGAATAACCTCTCCGCGGAAAAGGGAGCGATCCAACCGAAGGGGAATCTCTTTTGTCTCGCCGGGCTCGATATTGGTTTCAAATACCGCAGACCGAAGAGGGTTCCCGTCACTGGTTAACACCCATTCAAAGCGATATCCCGAGGTATCCGTAAAAAGCTGATGATTGGTGATCCGGATGGATTCCGGCAGACAGGTTATCGAAACCGGTTGATATAAAAATTTTGCTTCGGCTAATTTCGGTGAGGGACTTCTGTCGGCAAACAATAACCCGTCGCCGCAAAAATATCCATCGTTCGGATGATCATCAAAATTACCGCCGACGGCAAAATATTCATTTCCTCTTTCGTCCTTTGTCAGCAAAGCCTGATCCATAAAATCCCAAATAAATCCGCCTTGAAAAAGCGGGTACTTTTCTGTCAAATCGATATACTTTTGTACATTTCCGAAGGAATTTCCCATCGAATGAGCGTATTCACAGAGAATGAACGGCTTTTGGGGGTTGTTTATTAAATAATTTTCGATTTCGGCCGGCTTGGCATACATCCGGCTTTCCACGTCGCTGGTATCATCATAACGCCGGTCGAATGAAATTCCTTCATAATGAACAAGGCGTGAAGAATCGCGTTGATGAAACCAATCCGACATAGCTTTGATCACCGGCCCGCCGTAAGATTCGTTGCCGCAGGACCACATTAAAATACAGGCATGATTTTTATCGCGTTCCAACATCGATCTTGCCCGGTCTATGACAGCGGCTTCCCAAACAGGTTTATCATCCGGTACAATAAATTCGGTTCGATTCACTTTTCCCAGGACCATCCAGGTCCCGTGGGTTTCCAGATTTGCTTCATCGATTACATAGAATCCGTATCGATCGCATAAGCGATAAAAAGCACTGTTGTTGGGATAATGAGAAGTACGGATAGCGTTGAAATTGTTCCGTTTTAATATTTTGAGATCTTCTTCGATATCACCGGTATCAATCGCTCTTCCTTTTTTCGAATAGAATTCCTGCCGGTTGATCCCTTTGAAGATGATCCTTTTCCCGTTGAGCATCATTATTTTGTTTTTGATTTCAAACCTGCGGAATCCGATTTCCGTGCGAGCCGCGGAAATAAAATCGCCCGATTTTGTCTCACGGATGCTTATATCCACCCGATAAAGATGAGGTTCCTCCGCATTCCAGAGTTTCGGATTTTTAATCTCCATTGAAAAAGAGCAATTCTCTTCGCCATACGGCGCTTCCGCTTGTATCGACTTTGTCAGTTTACCATCCGCCAACGAAAATGAAACGGTGATGTCTCGGGGATTTTTATTCAGCAGAAGAATATTTGCTTCCACCCGTGCCAGGCTGAAATCATCATTCAAATGTGTTTTTATTTCGATATCCTGAATATGGACCGGAGCTGTTTGATATAAGAAAACATCGCGAAATATCCCGGAAAATCGCCAAAAATCCTGATCCTCCATCCAACTGCCGCTGCAAAACCGTACAACCATAACACAAAGCCGGTTATCCTTCTTTTTTAGAAATGGGCTTAGATCAAATTCAGTCAGAGTGAAGCTATCTTCACTGTATCCGATAAAACCGCCGTTCAACCAAACATAAAAACAACTTTCAACACCCTGAAATGAAATACGAGTGTTTTCAGGATCAAAATGATCCGGTAAATCAAAAGAACGAATATAGAATCCCACCGGGTTTTGATACTTGGGAATTTGCGGAGGGATCGGTTTTTCATACCCATCCCAGGGATATTGGGTGTTTACATATTGCGGTTTCCCAAACCCCTGCAACTGAATATGCCCGGGGACGATTACAGACTTAAAATCGGCTGGATGATTTGAATCAAAAATAACATCAAAATCAACGTCATCGGGTTTCTCATAATACAAAAAATCCCATTTCCCGTTTAAAGAAAACGGCGGAATGATATTTCCCGCTTCGTCGATCAGATCATGATCCGAATGGGCGGCGATACGATTAACGGCAAAAATTTCCGGAGCTTCCAGCCATGCGAGGTTGTGCATATTTATTCGATTCATATCTTCAGTCGCCCCTTATTGTTTGACGGAACCAAGCATACCTTGCACAAACTGCTTTTGGAAGGCAAAGAAAATAATGATAGTCGGCAGAGTGGCGACAACAATTGCGAGCATGATGACTCCATATTCAGGTGTATATGAGGAGGACATCATGGATATCAGGAGCGTTGTTGTTTTCTTATCATTGGATTGCAGTACGATCAATGGCCACAGGTACGAATTCCAGCTGGTGATAAAAGAATAGATTGCCGCCGCGGCAAAGGTTGATTTCATCGAAGGGACAAAAATATTAAAGAAAATCCGAAATTCACCCGCCCCGTCCACGCGTGCCGCTTCTAAGATTTCCGTCGGATAATTTACGAAACTCTGCCGGAAGAAGAAAATCATAAACGCGCTGACTGCGGAAACGATGATGACGGCAAAATGAGTGTCCAATAAGTTCAGTTTGGTAACAATTTTAAAAAGCGGGATCATTAAGGTGGCAAAGGGAACCATCATCGTGAGCAGAAAAAAACCATAAAGTTTTTCTTTCAGGTTGGATTTATACATTTGGAAGCCATATCCCGCCATCCCGCCGATCAATAGGATCAGGATCACACTGATTCCGCTGATTTTCAATGAGTTCATCAAGATACGTAACATATTGTAATTATTGAATAACGTATGGAAGTTTTCAACGAAGTGCGATCCGAAGGTCATTTTTCCGGCGATGATCTGAATCGGCGTATTTGTAGAACCGACTATCATCCAATAAAAAGGAAAAACGCAAATAAAAGAAACAATGATCAGAAATAAATACAGAAAAATGCGGCTCACTCGAAATTTTCTTTTCATGCTTTTCCTTCCTTTTCCAAACGTTTCTTGGCATCTTTTTCTTCATTGCTTTGTCCGACCCAAAATTGCAGGACGGTCAGGGCAGCGATAATAAAGACGATAACGTAAGAAACCGTTGCGGCATATCCGAAATTGGGGACATATTTAAAGCACAAATTGTAGATGTATACGCTTAAGGTCAAGAAGCAATTCCCGGGTCCCATCGTTGCCGCGGTAACCCCTCCTTGCGAAAGGTTCATCGGCTCATCGAACAATTGCAGTGTGCCGATTGTTGACATAATTGTCGTGAAAAGGATCATGGGTTTCAATAAAGGCAAAGTGATTCGCAAAAAGGTCTGCGTCTTACTGGCTCCGTCTATTTCCGCAGCCTCATATATTTCATAGGATATATTTTGCATAGCCGAAAGGTAAAACACCGTGTTATATCCGGTCCATCTCCAAAGCATGGCCAGTATCAATACAAAAACAGCTAATTTGGGCGTTGTCAACCATTCCAGGGGATGATCGACAATTCCCGTGGAAAGGAGCAGCCGGTTAATAATCCCGTCAAAAGAAA
The DNA here is from genome assembly GCA_022837205.1 of Leptolinea sp. GTDB lineage: Bacteria > Chloroflexota > Anaerolineae > Anaerolineales > Anaerolineaceae > Flexilinea. The sequence goes on along the minus strand of JALHEL010000008.1, from coordinate 11,594 downwards.
AAAGCATCTTAAATAAGATGGTATAAGCAATTAAGGATGTAACGGAAGGCAGAAAAATGGCTGTTCTGAAAATGCCGCGTCCAGCCAATTTTCGATCATTGAGAATATTTGCCAGAATTAAGGCGCTGATTAACATAATCGGCACCTGTATTACCAAGATAATTCCCGTATTTTTTAGTGCCAACAAAAACATGGGATCTTTTGTCAATCGAATGTAATTCTTAAATCCCACAAAAGAACTGATGATGCCTTTTGTGGATGTAAAAGACAGGTAAAACGAATATATGATCGGATATACCAGAAAAACCGCTAAAAGTATCAATGCCGGACTGATAAACAACCAGCCTTTCATGCTGAGCTTTTTTCCCATTTTGTATTGATCCTTTATTTAAAGTGATTGCCACCCACCGGCGAGGTGAGTGGCAATCCAAAGAATTATGTTATTGAATTTGATTTTCAAGCTGTGCTTCGGCTGCTTTAATGGCGTCATCGATCGTCATGGTGCCGGCGCAGACAGCTTCCATCTGAGCCATAATTGCCGCATCGGCTTCATAGGTGTAGATTCCGTAATCGACCGGAGGAATTTCCTTCATCCAAGCGCTCAGATCTTCGTAGATCGCTCTGCCGCCGAAAAATTCATCCGGAGTTGAATAAGCTTCACCGGTCGCGGCGGGCAGATAGGTGCCTACGGCACCGTTGTTGATCAGAATCGTCTGATAAAAGTCCTTGTCGCCGGCATAAATCTTCTGCATGAAATCAATTGCGGCATCTTTATCGGCTGATTTGTCGAGGATGTACCAGCTCGAACCGCCGAGGTTGGATGCATTTTTACTGTCAACGGTGCTCAGTCGCGGTACCGGCGCAACATCCCATAAGCCGCTCTGGTCTTTGGCTGCCTTAATGGATCCGACAATCCAAACACCGCTTGTCACGGATGCGCTCTCGCCGGTGTTGATGGTTCCGACCCATTCGTTCCAGTTGTTGGTGGGTTTGGCAATTCCCGAATCAACAATCTTTTTATACAGCTCGAAAGCCTCGACCAATGCCTGATTGCCGATCAATGCCGGTTTGCCTTCTTCGTCAAAATACCATTTTCCGGCGGATTGCATCATAATGCGCATAATACCGCCGTCCGTATTCTGGAAGCCCAACATATATTTGCCGGTCTTTTCTTTTACGGTTTTGCCGATTTCGATAAATCGGTCCCAAGTGATATTCTTAAGATCTTCCGCTTTGAAGCCGGCTTCCGCCAAGATGTCCGAACGATAGAAAAATCCGACTACACCGGAATCAAACGGAACACCGTAGACTTTTCCGTCCAGCGTCATGACGCCGACTTTATATGCGGCGAAATCATCGTAATTGAATTTAGTCGTCAGATCCGCAAATGATCCCGGATAATATTGCAGATATTTCTGAGCGTTATAGTCTTCAATTAGTACGATTTCCGGCAGCCCTTCGGTGGTTTTGGCGGCCAGAATCGTATTCAATTTCTGCTCAACGTCCGCTTTTGCCATTTCGACTATATCAATCTTAACGTCGGGATTTATTGCCTCGTAGCGGGCAGCCGCTTCTTTCATGATTGCAATATTGAAACTGGGATCCCATGCCCAGACGGTAATTTTACCGTCTGAATTCTCAGCGCTGACCGCGCCGAAAACGGTCGCAAACAGCGCAATTACAAGTAAACAGACAAAAGTTTTTTTCATTTTCCCTCCTGGATTTCTGAAAGTATATTCTTTCACAAAAGCGCTTGTGTACCTTGAATTTAATCGTTTTACGGCGGGAGGTCAATATTATTTAGTAATATATATCTTGTTACATTCGTACTAATTTACTAATCAAGAGATAAATGTTTACTAAATACTCTCGGGTAGTTATATAATACTCATAAAGATATGGACAAAATAAAAAAAACAGGTACCATATAGAACGATTAATGAATTCGGAGGGTTTTCTATGGCGACAATGCGAGATATAGCTAAAGCTGCAGGTGTTTCTCCCGCTACTGTCTCGCGTGTTTTAAATCATGATCCGACAATCAGCGTCACCACCGCCACAAAATTAAGAATTTTAAACGTTGCCGAAGAATTGGAATATGTAAAGAAGAACGGTCGAAAGGCTTCCGCCAAAGAGCGATTAAATATTGCGATTGTCGATTGGTACAGTGAAGCGGATTTGGCGGAGGACCCGTATTATTTGTATTTGATGACCGCCGTCGAGAAATACTGTGCCTCGCAAAATATCAATACTTTTCGGGTTGTGAATGTGAACGGGGTTTATCGAAACTCCGTGGATTTAAAAGTCGACGGTATGATCGCCATCGGGCGCTTTCTGATCAGCGAAGTGGAACAATTATCAAAAATTACTTCCAATATTATTTTCCTTGATTCTTCTCCGGATGAAGAACGATTTGATTCCATCATGGTAAACACGAAGTTGGGAACAAAACAGGCATTGGATTATCTGTTTTCACTCGGGCATCGAAAAATCGCCTTTATCGGCGGAGAAGTGGTGGGGAATAATCGCGAAAAGACGCTGGACAGCCGGAAAGATATGTTTGTTTCTTATATGCGCGATCATCAAATCGATGTGTCGGATTTGGTTTTTGAGGGAAGCCGATTATCTTTCACCGAAGGATCGCGGATGACCCAAGAGCTGCTAAATCGGCATAAGGATCTGCCGACGGCGATTTTTGCGGCGAATGATAATGTCGCGACCGGTGTCTTAACAACCTTATCCATGAATGGAATAAAGGTGCCGTCTCAGATCAGCCTCGTCGGGTTTAATAATCTGGCCTCGGTAAAATTTCTGAATCCGCCGTTGACTACGGTCAACATACCGATCGATTATATTTCCGAGGTGGCCGTATCGACCTTACAAAAAAATATCGATCGAACAGTCCAAAATACCCTGAGCATGTATGTATCGACGCAGTTGAAAATTCGCAAAAGCTGTGCCGAACCCAGAACGAATTCCTAAAAACAACCGCAAATTCGGAGCCTTCCTGAAGGTTTCCCGGGGATGTAACAAAGAATTCGCATTCGTCTGTCCGTCTGCAAAAAGAATATCGCAAAATTTCAAAAAGCAAAACGATAAAAATTCCAAATATTCAGGATACCGATCAAAATCAAAACGCAGCAGAAGAATTTTTCTACGTGCGCATCGCTCAATTTCCGGTTGATTCGATAGCCGATGAGCGCCCCCATTATGCCTCCAATCATCATAAGAAGCAAAATCGACCAGTCAAAGGGCGGGATTCTTTTTGAGACGACCAGGTTGAATAAACCGGATACCTGTGAAATAAAAATAATATACAATGAATTGATCGCCGCCGTTTTCCCCGACATCGAGAAAAAGTAATAAAGAACGGCAATATTTAATGGCCCGCCGCCGATCCCCAAAAAGGCGGAGATCATACCTAAAAGGGTCCCGATAAGAATAACGAGCAGCGGATTCGAAATTCTTTTGGTGTGTATATTTTTTTGCCGGCGGATATAAAAATAAACCATTATCGTTATGATTAAAAGTGCAAAAGCCTGAAAAGCTCCCACCGTATTTTCAGACGGGAAATGAGAAACGGCCATTTCAAACAGTTCTTTTCCCAGAATTCCACCGATAATCGCACCGATGCCCAACAACGTACTCATTTTGTAATTGATGGAAACGGATTGTTTGCGATTCCGCAGAATCGAAACGCAAGACATGGATAGAACGGTGCAGCTTGAAAGAAAGCTGATTGTACTGATGCTCAAGGTATGGGTGGCATCCAGTACCGGCTTGATAATAATCCCCCCGCCGATTCCGCTGATTGCCCCGATTGTCGAAGCGGCTAAGCTCAGAAAAAAGAATAGAAGTGTCATAAATCGCCCGGTTGCTTTTCTGTGAATAAGAAGGTTAAAGCGAGTGTATCTCCGCAGATATTCCTGATTGATTTGTTCCGTTCATTCGGGAAAGATCGAATGCGAAACATGAACGGGGGAATTCTTAGAGTTCGGTTTCGTTTGCGAACAATCGACCGGACTTATTCGGACGGAAGTGTCCCCCATAACTCTTTCGCCATAAAAGAAAACCGTTCCCGCTGACTGTCCGAAAGCTGAAGGTACTGAGAATTACTTGGAGAGGTATCGGCATTTTCCACGATAATGACTTTGGCATCCTCACTCAAAATATGGGAATGCCAGATGCCTTGTTTCACGTTATAAACCCGAAATAATTTCAAATCTTCGGCGAATTGATGTTCGATCGGGTCTTCGCCGTCTGCCAGAAAAAGGATACATTTCCCCTGAAGCAAGATAAAAACTTCATCTGTTTTCATATGTCGTTGCAGCCGATAAAATTTCTCCGGCGATTCACTTTGAAGATCGGTCATCATCGCAACACGCCATGTTTGAAATGTGACTAAAGGCTGAAACCCTTTTTGTTCGGTTTCATGTACTTCCAAAATTTTTGCTGAAGGGGAAAATGGGTTCATACTTTGAATCCTCCTGAAGATTCCTGAGAATTAATTGACAAGTCTCCGAATAATTTACGAAATTAATTTGAATCTGTCTTTCTGCAAAAAATCAATGATTATCGTCTATTGACATGCCTTATCTTTTGCGGTAGTATAATGACAACGTTGACGATAACGTTGTCATTATACTACGCAATTATATTTTTAAGAACGAAATCAAAATAAATTATTTTTCTATGTGAAAGGATTTTTTCGGAATGCAAGACAGTAAACAAATGGTCACATTAAAAAATATCGCCGATATCGCCGGCGTCTCGATCAAGACAGTGTCCAGAGTGGTTAATAACGATGGGGAAGTGTCCGAAGATACCCGCAGACGAATTCAGCGAATAATTGATGACCTGGGATATTACCCGAATACAATCGCCAGAAATTTGGTCAACGGACGGTCCAACACGGTTGGCCTGGTCATTCAGCATTCGGCTAATTATATTTTTTCTCACCCGTTTTTCAATGAAGTGATGAGAGGAATCGCCGAAACCCTTTCAGAGCATAATATCAATTTGCTGATTCATCTTGCAAATAAGGACATGCCATACTCCCATTTATATTATCAGCGTCTGGTAGACGGACTGATTTTTATGAGCATTCCGGTGAATGATCCGAATCTTCCCGAACTATCGGAAAATAATTTTCCATCTATTTTTACCTGTCGGATTGCTGAAGAAAACAACCCGACCTGTTGGGTGGATTCCGATTTTATCGACGGAATGGAACAAGCGATCGACCATTTATATTCATTGAATCATCGTCGAATGGCCCTTTTAGCGGGCCCCGAAAATCTGATTTCAGTGCGGTTGCGGGTAAAGGGCTATAAGAAGGCGCTTACGGAAAAGGGCATTCCGGTCGATGAATCCCTTATTTATTATATGGATTTCTCCTCGGATGCCGGGAGAAACCTTGCTTTACAACTTATGAAATCTCCAAACCCTCCCACAGCCATCCTTTGCGGAGACGACATGATCGCGATCGGTGCCGTCCAAGGATTAAGTGAAGCCGGCTGGCAGGTACCGCAGGATGTCTCTGTGATCGGGTTTGATGATATTGAACTGGCGCGATTCTCGACGCCACCGCTTACATCCGTCAGGCAGGATGCATTTTTAAAAGGGCAGATTGCCGCTAAGACACTCTATCGAATGATCACGAAAGAGATTGATGAAAAGCCCTTTCAACAAATTCTTCCTACCCGGCTCATTATCCGAGGTTCAACGGCGGTTTCTCCCCGCTAAACCGAATTCAGAAAGGAGGTTTCCCTAAAATATTTTTTCATGTTTCCGTTTTTTTCATTCGTTCAGTCAGTTATGAAGGAGATAACTATGAAACAAACCATAAAAAAACCAGTATTAATCTGGGGTATCAGTCTGATACTCATCCTTTCTTTTGTTCTTTCCGGTTTTAATCCGGCACCGAGTACCGCAAAAGCCGCGCTGCCTCCCATTACGATTCAGATTAATGAATCTCCGTGGTATCCGGGTTTTGAAGCTTTGGTCAACAAATATATCAAGGATACCGGTAATCAGGTGACATTGAACCGTATCCCGTTTAATGGAATGCTCGAGAAGTCCCGCAATGCGGTACAAGCTTCCGAAAGCGAATTCGATATTCTCACATTGAATGAGCAATGGTATATGCAGTTTTACGCGGATGGATTGGTGACGCCTATCAAAGAGATCGATCCGAATTTTGAACTCGATCCGCAAATCATCGAATATGAATGGGCAACCCGATGGGATAACAAATTAAAATATTCGACCAAAGACGGTGAAATTTACGGACTACCCATCAATGGGAATATTATGCTTTTCTTCTATCGCAAAGATCTGTTTGATGCAAACGGACTTGCGACACCGCAAACTTGGGATGATGTTTTAGCGGCTGCTCAAAAGCTGAATAAGCCTTCTAAATTTGCGGGCTATGTTGTCCGGGCGAATCCCCCCAACTGGGAATTTCAGGCATTTCTTGCCAGTTACGGAACCAGCATTATTAAGCTGGATGAACAAACCGGCGAATGGGAAGTGACGATTAACAGTCCGCAGGCGTTGGAAGCTTTGAAAATGTGGCTGAAACTGGGCGTTGAATACGGTCCCGCGAATTACGCGGATAATGGCCAAGCCGAAATGGATGCCCTGATGGCGAGTGATAAGGCAGCCCAAATGGTTTTGACATGCGCAGTCGCGACAGATTTTGATAATCCGGAGAAATCCATTGTTCAGGGCAAGGTTGCCGCCGTGCCTGTTCCGGGTGCTACCGCCGGCTCAAATGCAACGATGTCGGGTATTTGGGTGATGAGCATTCCTCATAATCTGCCTAAGGAACGGAAGGAAGCGGCGTTGGCATTTCTCAAATGGGCGATGACGAAGGATGCTCAGCTGTACTATGCACAAGCCGGTGCGATTCCGGTTCGACAGGATGTCTACGAAGAAATGTCGCAAGATCCGAAAGTCGGTTGGTGGATGAAAGCTATGGCGGACAGTACACCTTTCATTCATGCGCAACCCCGATTGGTGGAAACTCCTCAAATCATTGAGGTTATCGATCGCCGGTTGAAACAGGCGTTAATTTCCGAAACAACGCCGGAAGAAACATTGTCGGAAGCCGCAAAAGAAATATTTAAGATTCTGAAAGATGCGGGCTATAAAGTGAAGCCTTTGGCTGAATAAATAATTCGGAAGGAGGCAGAAAAGAAAAGAATGACTCTGCCTCCTTCTCTTCATTCGGCAATAGATTTGTATTCTTAAAAAATTGCAATCCGAAAGGATTTTATCGCTCCGATCGGGACCTGTGAAATACGGTGAACGATTAACTTTCTTGGAGATCATGATGGATCATTCGATATATTTTTCACTCTCTTCCAAACCGCCGGGTTGGAAAACTCGCTTCAGTAATTTTATCGATCGTACTTTTAAGATATGGACCATTCTTCCCTTAATTCTTGTTCTGATTTTTCTGGTAGCCTATCCTACGGTTCAATTACTGCGGATGAGTGTCTCCGAAGTGAAAATCGTTCAGGGAAAGACCGTTTGGACTTTTGTCGGATTAAAACATCTTTACACGGCATTGGAAGACCAAATCGTCCCGGTTGCTCTGAGAAATACGATCGTTTTTGTTATCGCTGTCGTTATTCTCGAGACCATTTTAGCATTAGTGATTGCCCTTCTGGTCTCCCGCAGTCATCATTTGGTGGGGTTATACCGTACGGTTTTCCTGATCCCCCTTCTGATTCCGCCGGTTGCCATCGGTACGATGTGGCGACTGATGTATGACTATAACTACGGTTTTATCAACCAGGTTCTCGGTTTAATCGGAATTGCCGGTCCGACTTGGACAGCGGATAAAAAATTGGCTTTGCCTTCTATTATTTTGGTCGACTTATGGCATTGGACCAGTTTTATGTTTCTGATTATATTGGCCGGTTTGGAATCTTTACCCCAGGAAATTAATGAAGCTGCGCGGGTGGACGGCGCATCCGAAGCACAGGTGTTTCGCTTTATTACACTGCCTCTCCTGAAGCCGACCCTTGTAACCGCTGTGATGCTGCGAACCATTTTCGCTTTCAAAGTATTTGATGAAATATACCTGCTGACCGGCGGCGGACCGGGTACCGCGACCGAAATGATCAGCCTCTATATTTATAAGGTATTTTCAAACCAATTCAGGATGGGATATGCCTCTTTTCTTGCCTTGGCGCTGGCAATCATTATCTCTGTTTTTGTTATCTTTTATCGGCGTATCGGCCGCCGCCTCGCTTGATTCGGAAGGAGAACACGCCTATGAAAAAGAAAACTTTCGGAGCGCTTTTCAGACACGGATTTCTTTTAGCGGTGGTAATTTACACTTTAATTCCCATCTTTTTTACCTTGGGAACATCGTTAAAGCTCTTTCGGGATATTATTTCCGGTTCATTATTATTTAAACCGACCTTAATCAATTATGAACGATTGCTGAACCCTTCGCAAAGCAATTTTTTGCGGTTGACAGCGAACAGCTTATTGATCGCGGCCGGAACGATGGCTGTAGTGTTGGTGATCGCCAGTTTGGCTGCTTACAGCCTCAGCCGGTTTAATTGGCATCCGTTATGGAACGGATTGATTCAGGGAATTATCCTTTTTATTCATATGATGCCGCCCGTTACCTTCTTAAGTCCACTCTATTTAATTTCCCGAGCGTTAAATATCTATGATACGCCGGTAGCGGTTATTATGGGACATATTATCTTAACTTTACCGACGGCTATATGGATATTGCTGGACTTTTTTGCGGAGATTCCCAAAGAGATCGAAGAAGCCTCTATCGTTGACGGAGCAAGCCATTTTCAGTCGTTAACTCAGGTGATGCTTCCGATTATTCAACCCGGCTTGGCTTCCGCCGGCGCTTTAACCTTTATTTTCTCTTGGCGTGACTTTTTATTCGCACTTTCTCTGACGACAACTCCACGCGGTATGACAATTCCGGTCGGAATTTCCAGCTTTGTGCAGGAATACAGTATTCGTTACGGCGAAATGGCAGCCGGATCCTTCTTTGCCATGATTCCGGCTTTGTTGATGGTTGCGTTCGCCCAGCGATATATTATTAAAGGAATGACAATGGGTGCTTTAAAAGAGTAAAATTGGAAGATGTCGGGGATGAGAATGGCTTCCTTATGTGAAAATAAATTATCATCGGTGAGATTCGAGTGACAACCGCATCTGATTCAAGACCTCCCGCTTTCCATGTTATGGCAAAACCGCGGGGAGCAATCTGTAATCTGGGATGTGAATATTGCTATTATCTGCCCAAAAAAGCTTTATATCCCGGCGGCACTTTCAGAATGTCGAATCAAGTTTTAAAAAGTTATGTGCGGCAGTATATTGCGGCGCAGCAGGTTCCGCAAGTTCATTTTGCTTGGCAAGGCGGGGAACCCACGCTGATGGGGTTGGATTTTTTTCGGAGGGTCGTCGGTTATCAGAAAGAAGCGGCACGTCCCGGAATGAGAATCGAGAACGCAATTCAAACGAACGGGACTTTATTAAACGATGATTGGTGCCGATTCTTCGCGGAAAATCATTTTTTGGTGGGAATCAGCTTGGATGGTCCGCGGGAAATACATGATGTCTACCGCAAGGATAAAGGCAATCGCGGTACATTTGATCGAGTCATTCACGGGATTCGCTTGCTGAAAAAATACCAAGTTGATTTTAATATTTTGACTTGTGTCAGTGCCGCAAATGCGGAGAAACCTTTGGAGGTTTATCATTTTTTACGGGATGAAGTCGGTGCCGAATTCATTCAGTTCATTCCCATTGTCGAATGGGAAAGACCGACTGATCCGCAAAAGGAACGGAAGCTTTCCGAGCGATCTGTAAACGGCGAGCAATACGGATATTTTTTGAACTCGATTTTTGATGATTGGCTCGCTCACGATTTGGGTAAAATTTTCGTTCAAATATTTGACACTTCCTTCGGTCATTGGATCGGTGCGCCGGGTGGCTTATGTGTTTTTCAGGAAACCTGCGGTTTGGCATTGGTGACGGAACATAACGGCGATGTATATTCTTGTGACCATTTCGTCGAACCCGACTGTTATTTGGGCAACATGCTGAAAACACCTTTGGCGGAAATGGTTGGCAGTGAAAAACAGAGGCAATTCGGTTTGGCAAAACGGAATTCGTTACCCCAATATTGCCGGTCTTGCTCTTTCTTATTTGCCTGCAACGGCGGTTGTCCGAAAGACCGGACCGATATCACGCCTGACGGCGAACCCGGATTGAATCACCTTTGTTTGGGTTTTAAGACTTATTTTGCGCATGTCGATTCGCCGTTTCGCATTATGGCAAATTTAATTCGACAACACCGGCCGATGACGGATGTGATGAAAATACTTGAAAATTCGAATTAGGTTTGGAAAGATAAAGGACTGAGAGCTTATGAACACCATCTTTATTCTGATTGATTCGCTGCGTCGTGATTATTTGGGCTGTTATGGAAACACCTGGGTTCAAACGCCTAATTTGGACGCTTTGGCTGAAAACAGCACGGTTTTTGAGAGTTCATATATCGGTTCCTATCCCTGCATGCCCGCCAGAAGAGATATCTGGACAGGCTGCCTCGAGTTTCCTTGGCGCGGATGGGGTCCGTTGGAACCGGAAGATGTAGATATTGCGAAGATATTGACTCGGAACGGGCATACCGGTATGGTCATCAGTGATCATTATCATATGTGGGAGCGCGGGTCCGGTAATTACTTTTTCAATTTCTCCGGTTCGGAATATATTCGCGGACAGGAAAATGATTTGTGGATTACGGATCCGACCATACCGGTGGAATATTCCGCCGATCCCGAACGAATGGCACGGCATTCCCTGCGATCCGAATCTTATGCGCGATATAAAAGGAATACCGCCCACTTTCGCTTGGAAGAAGATTATTTCGCCCCTCAGGTCTTTCGGAAAGCTTCTGAATGGTTGGAACGGAACCGGACGTTGAAAGACTTCTTTTTGATGCTTGAAGTCTTCGACCCGCATGAACCATTTGATCCGCCGTTTCCTTATAATGAAATGTATAACCCCGGTTATAACGGACAAAGTTTTATTTGGCCGACATACGGCAAATCGGATTTATACAGCGAAGAAGAGCTTAAACAAATTCGCTCACTCTATGCCGGTGAAGTTACGATGGTTGACCGTTGGTTGGGATATTTCATTGATACGGTGAAACATTTGGGGTTGATGGATGATACGATGATTATTGTGACAACGGATCACGGACATCTTTTCGGTGAACACGGGATGATCGGGAAACCTTGGTCCGATCTGGGAGATTCAAATATGTATCAGGAAATTGCGAGCATTCCGTTAATCATTTTTAACCCTAAAGAGCAAAGCGGTAAGCGGGTTTCGAACCTTACCCAGCCGGTCGATCTGTTTGCGACCGTACTGGATGCGTTTGAATTACCGATTCCGGACGGGATCCACGGTCTCAGTTTGCTTCCTTTTACTTTGAAGACGGAGAAAGATCTTCCGAAGCGGGAAATCGCAGTTTACGGTCGCTACGGTGAATCGATTAACATCACCGATGGCGAATGGACTTTATTCCTATGGCC
>JALHEL010000218.1:4240-7575 GCA_022837205.1 Leptolinea sp. | reverse complement strand
TTCTCGAATTGGCAACCGCTTGGATCGTATCTTTCCTGGCGTATCATATTGCTTTATTGATTTTATGAGATTCTATGGCTGATTGGATTGTCGGATTTATCGTTGTTTTGCTCATTGGTTGGGCAATTTACCGTATCATTCAAAGAAGGAAAAACCCGCTCGGGAACTGCGGCGGAAGCCATTCGATTTACGGAATTCCGGATTCCGAAATTCCGTCGTATTGCAGCAATTGCCGGGCTCGTGAGTTGTGCCGCAGACAGGCACCGAAAGCACGCAAATAATTGTCGCATTGTATTTTTGATTGATCGTCGTCAGTTTCGGTCTGGTTTCTTTCGAATGGCATAATCCAGCTCGTTAAAATCGACATCGAGCAATCGCGGTTGATCGATGTGCATCGATTCGACTTTTCCTTCACAGTTCAGTGAAAAAGTGACCAATCCTCGGGGAATATATGGATCATGCCAAATCAAGCGGAAGGTATCAAAATGCCAATGTTCAAGATCTGCGGTAAAAGCGGGTGTATGACTGAATTGTAGGATCAGCCTATGGGCTTCTTTTCTGACGATTATTTCACCATATGCGGAATCTTCATAAACACCGGTATAGGCGGCATCAGGTAAGGAAGGAGAAGTGTTCGGAATCCGTTCCGGTTCCGTTACTGTTTGTTTCATTTCCGGGTCGTTTTCCCAAACATTGATCCAATCGATCGGCTCCGATTCCAGAAACATATCAAAAGCCGAATACAGAATACTTTGATAGGCTCTTCGATCTTCAGAATTGGTAAGGATGACGATGCCCCGGTTTAAAGCCGGGAAAATTTCCATTCGTCCGCGCATACCGTCTACTCCGCCGGAATGACCGACCCTTTTTTTGCCCTGATAATCCTGAATAAACCAACCCAATCCGTATCCCGAAAAATCGGTAAGCAGACGGGGATGAATCAAATCCTTAGCGGGAGCCGGCGGAACTACAATGTGCATCGAATGCAGATTTTCGACGGATTCGGGCTGTAAAATCACTTTTCCGCGATAGACGCCATGGTTCAGGAACATTTGAAGATAATGGGCTAAATCGAGGGCTGTCGAATGAACGGAAGCTGCCGGACCGACATTGTCATGATTTCGATAAGGAATCACGCTCAACTTGCCATTCAATTGCGTATGGGGTGTGGCAACATTGTCCATTCCGGACAGTTGCAAGGCTTTCAGATTGGGAAAAGAGCGTTCCATTTCAAGCGGTGAAAAAATATATTTACAAATAAAATCATCCCAACTCATTCCGCAGATTTTTTCGATAATCAATCCGGCGATCAAATAGCACACGTTTTGATAGGCATACGTACTGCGAAAACCGGTGACGGGTCTGAGGTAACGAACACGACGGACTACTTCTTCGCGAGAATAATCGGAACCGTACCAAAGTGTACCGGCACTTTCGCTGTTCAAGCCGCAATGATGGATTAACAAGTCAAGGACGGTCATTTCCTGCCCGGCAAAAAGATCAGCCATACGAAAATCCGGCAGGAATTTGGTGACTTTATCATCCCAGCCGAACAAATTTTGTTCCCGTAATATCGCCAAGGAGGTGGAAACAGTTGACTTGGACATGGATGCAATGGCATAAGAGGTATCGGCGGTGACTTCCTCGTTTTTTCCGAATGTTCGGCTCCCGAAACCCTCTGCGAAACTGATTTCTCCGTCTTCAATTACAGCCACCGATATCGCCGGCGTCTGAAATTTGATGCTCGCATTTTGAATAATCTCTCTGAATAATTCCGGAATAATTTTTCCCATGGTTGTCGGCTTTCTGTGAAGGTAAATGTCAGCTCTTACTATACTATGATTTTCGATCGGATAGCCGCTGATCTCTCTTCGCCGGTGATATTTCGAAACGATTATCGAATCGGAATATTTTCCGGCCGAAATTCGGCTCGAAAAACGGAATTCTACTATAATGCAACATATGTCGGAATGGATTGATATCGCCGCACAATTTATAGGATTTCCGTTATCCGAGGACCGGCTTCGATTATTTGAAATTTATGAATCCGAACTGATCGAGTGGAATACACGTTTCAATTTAACCGCCATTAAAAACCCGGATGAAATTCGGACAAAACATTTTTTGGATTCGTTATCCTGTGTATTGGCGATCAACGATATTAACGGTCGATCGCTGGTTGATGTGGGGACGGGCGCCGGATTCCCCGGAATTCCGTTGAAAATCGTTTTTCCCGATCTAAAGTTGACTTTGGTGGATTCCGTGGGAAAAAAATTGGTATTTTGTCAGCATATTATCGATCGGCTGTCTCTGACGGATTGCCGGATTATTCATGCCCGTGCGGAAGATCTCGGAAAGGATCCGCTTCATCGGGAACGGTATGATATCGCCGTTGCCAGAGCGGTGACCGGATTATCCGCCCTTTCGGAACTCTTGTTACCTTTGGTAAAAAGGAAAGGGATAATGATCGCACAAAAAGGGGAGACCGCAACGGAAGAATTGAAAACGGCCGAAAAGGCCATCCGGATTCTGGGAGGGGGTGAAATACAGCTCATCCCGGTGACCATTCCGAATGCAGCCGAACAGCGGTATCTTATCCGGATCGAAAAACAAAGAAATACTCCATCGGGATACCCGCGTCGCCCGGATCAGATTCGTAAAAAACCGATCGATTAATCTTTTTTCACAACACCGTTGGCTATCTGCCAAACGGTATGTTTTTTCAAAAAATCATCCGAAAAATGGGTGAGGTCTGTCGTCGTTAGAATTCCTTGGTTGTATTGATCCAATCTTTCCAGTAAATCCCGTCGTCTCTTCTCATCCAGTTCCGCGAGTGTCTCGTCCAACAGCAGCAATGGCTCCGTACCGGTTTTATCTTGGATCCATCGTATTTCCGCCATTTTGAGCGAAAGCAACGCCGTGCGGATTTGACCTCGGGATCCGTACAGACTCAGATCGATATCATTGGCGCAAACTTGAAAATCATCCCGATGGGGTCCGACAATTGAATTTCCGCGCTCAATTTCACGCCGGCGAATCGTTTTCAGATGAGCTTTCATTGCCGAAGCAATTTCATCCGCCGAAAAACCGTCGCGGCGTATCGGATTTTCTTCAACAGGATTTGAACGGTCGGGGTTTAAGGGATCAAAGGATGGGTTATAGATCAGGGCTAATTTTTCCTGCCGATCGGTCAACTGCAAATGAATTTCTTCCGCATACTCATTCAAAGTCTCGAGCGCTTTTATTCTTTTTTGAATCAAAACCGCTCCGCGACTTGAAAGCAATTCATCCCAATATTCCAACTGCGCCGGATCGGACTTTTTGTCGGCTATTTG
>JALHEL010000218.1:414-4170 GCA_022837205.1 Leptolinea sp. | reverse complement strand
GGTTAAAGTCTGGGCGTAACCCGGTTCGGATTGTGAAAGCAAGATATTTAAATATCGGCGTCTTTCTTGCGGAGGCCCCTCCAAAATGGCAGTCATCTGGGGGATAAATAATACGGCGGGGAATTTACCGATCGCGTTTTGGGCACGCAGCTTTTGTCCGTTCCAGAGAATCTCTTTGCGCGTCCGAGTAATTCGATTTTGGCTTTCCTGAATGATTCTCACTTCGAGCTGATGATTTTGCTGATCGCGCGAGTATCGGACAACGATGCGTGCGACCGCCAGATCCTGCTTTTGCGCTTCAAAATTAATCAATTGGCGATCGTTTCCGGCTAATATCGGAGCAAAAGTGGCACAGTAAAAAAGGCTTTCCAGCAAACTTGTTTTCCCCTGTGCATTTCCGCCGGAAAGAATCGTAATACCTTGAGGAAATTCGACATCCAATCGAACGTAGGAGCGGAAATTCGTTAAAGAAAGGCTTTGCAAAATCATAGAAGAACTCTTCAGGTAAGTTTATCATGCTCCGCATCTGGATTTCAATCCTAAATTTGATAAGAGAGATTGTAAAATGAAAATTCCGATTAATATAGGCTAGAGTAACGAGACTGGTAAGTGATTGGAATCATTATATAGAAATAATTTTCCAAACAATTTTAACAATAAATGTAGAAAGCAGAAAAAAACTATTAGAGATCTTTAATCAGTATTTCCCTAATCAAAAGTGTACTATACAAAGTAAGCTAATTTTCAAAATTATGGGTTTTAATCATAATTTATCCTTTTCCATCTGCATGTATTCATTTTATTTAATCCTATTTAAATCTGTAAGGTAATATTTCTTTCTACTATTATCGTGGATAAATAATCTCATTATTATTTACAGGTATCTTATTAATAATTTTAGTGCGAGAGTATATATAAACAGGTGATTTGAAATTAGTATTAACAAGGTGAATTAACAATGCGATTGTTTGCAGAAAATTATTCTAATTTTCTGCAAAATGTAAAAATCAAATCATCCATTGCATTTATTGATTCGAAAAGATCATCCGCTGTTTTAATTTCATCTATTACTTCAGCGGTAGCATGAGACAAAGGATTTGCATTTCTCAATTTATGTGCTTTTTTTATGATTTTCTCGCTTCCTTCAATTGAAGAATAAAGTTTTATAAGGTTTCTTTCTTGATAATATGAAAATAATCTCTTTTTTGAGTCATGACTTATGTAAAATGCAAAGAGTGCTGTCAATCTATCAAAATAGTTCTTGTAATATGAAAAAGCAGCTAAATAATTGTTTCTTTGTTTCTCTACTAAATACATGAAGTAAAGAAAGTAAGTCTTTGTATCATTTTCCACAACTGTTATCAGTTTCTCGAGTATATCGATCTGCCAAGAATCAGAGAAAGATAAACTGCAATAAAACTCATAGTAATGATACAAATCGGGAACTTTATCATTAATAATTGCGAGTAAGTCCTTATGTTGGAATCTCCTTTGAATTAGATATGTAATAGCGATTGCTGTATCATATGAATTCCATTTCCCAGATTTATTCCGTTTGAAAAGCTGATCAAGGAAAGCTTTTATCGCTCTTTCACTGTGCGTTTTTAAAATCATTACTGTAAGTCTTTTCGGATCAAGATTTATGAATGATGCGTCATTCCGGACAAGTTTTGTTATTGCTTCTACATTATTTGGTAACTGGAGTTCTTTCTTGTTTTCATAAACAAAATAATTGAATACTTCATTAGCAGTAAACTCTATATCTGTCTTATTGAAATGGTCTTCAATCAAATCATTATATCGTTCAATCGTAATGTTATTATTAATAAACTCGTCTTTTAAATTTGTTATAAAATCGAATAATTTCCCTTCAAATTGTTCTTCAATATTACACTTTTTATCGTTGAATATTTCATCATAAAGTGATTTCTTCAATTCTTCATTGATTTCACACGAACGTTTGATACAACATTTCTTTGTATTAAGGGCGAGATCATATTTTTTAAGAATGGAAGAGTATTCATTCCTTATTTCATTAAATATTTTAAACGGAAAATCTTCCTGTTTATTCAATGAAATGAGTATGTACATGTCATCTACATAACGGATAATTTTAAAAGAATTAATATTTTCTATAAGATGAAGATACTTATAAAGCTCATCATCAACTGGATCAAGATATACTATTGTGGCTAAATAAGAAGAAGCCACACTGTTCTCGATCAACGGAAATTTTCCTGAACCGCAATATTGTAATAAGCTTTTCAATAATAAAAGCTGAGTTTGCGAAATAGTTAGTCTAGATTTTTTACAAACCCCCTCTATTTGATTAATAAGTTTATCGATATTAATGTTTGAATAAAAATTACTTATGTCAGTCTTTATGAAATATTGATATTTATCAATTTCCCTATTGATTTCTTTAAAAAAATCATCATAGTCTTGCTTATACATAGGTCTGTTATATTCGTAATTTCCCGCATAATAAATTGAAATATCGCATGATCTTTGAACAGAATATTTTCCTGCCATTTCCTTACCGATAGATTGTAAAACTAAATATAATATTGGTGAAATTAGTGAAGAATCACGAAAACTCCCATCACCCTTTTGAAGATAGTTTTCGGTCCTAAATAAAGATTCAGGAAACATAACGAATGCGCCGGTCTTTATATATTTTGAAAAAAAATCTTCGCTTAAAAGATATTTCTCATCGTCAGAAGAAATTTTTGAAAAAGGAAATAGCTGTAAATATGCTTTCTTTACACCAATTTTGAGATTGAAATACATAGAGCATACTGATTGCCACGTTTCATAAGAAATGTCAAACATATCTTAAACTCTTATTCATAAAATTTATATTGTATAATTTCTATTATCAATAGTTCGGCGTGATGAATAAGGCCACAATTTATATATTCCATCATATAATAATATTATTATAGCATTTATCATTGGTCATAACTTTTATAAAACTCAGTTGTATTTTATAAGATTGATAATATTATAAAATATTTCAAGAAGTTTTACATTTTATCCAAAAATTACATGTTTCAAATTTTCATTGTCAAGCAGGAATAGCAAAAAGGAATTTTCAAAAAAATTTTTATATACAAAAATATGAAAAAAACTCCCCATAATAATAGATTTTAAAATCAATATAGTCACAGAAATCGGAAACAGCTAGAAGATAATATAATATTTTTATTTCAACATGAGGATTTGGATAGAAGATGAGGGAAATTTGGAGAAATGTCATGATTGAATTATTGGAAAGTTATAACAAGCAAGTATGAAAGGAAGAATCGTTAGAATAAAAATACAGGGAGAAAACACGAGCTATAGAGTCCTTGAAAAGAATAATTTGGAAAATTTCTGAATATTATGTGCGGCAAGCTTCCTCTTTTATTCTTAATGCTGACAATGCTTCAGTTATATTCTTGGCGTCATCAAGAATATAATTTTTTCGGGACTTCTTCCGAGGGAATATATAAGAGATTTGAGAATAGTAAAATAAATATTGATCTGAGAATCAGATAACGAACGATTTCTTGCCTTCTGTCAAAAAGAACCGGTTCGGTCTGGACTCTAAACGGGAAAGATCTCCCGATAAATTCGCGGGGCAAAAGTTTCCATATCTTCGGAATCCAAAGAATTCTTACGGCAAATCCGTTCATAAAAATCAGCTGAAAGACGTTTGGTGCGAACTTGTGTTTCAACGTTCAAACGCCAAAGTCCGAATCGTTGACTCCAGCC
>JALHEL010000218.1:0-382 GCA_022837205.1 Leptolinea sp. | reverse complement strand
GCCCCGTTCCCACTCGAAATTATCTATGAGTGACCAATGATAATATCCTTTTACCGGTATTCCGTTTGACCATGCGCGCCAAAGCCGATGAATATGAGCAGCTAAATAATCCCGTCTGAACGTATCCTCATCACTTTCGGTTCCGTTTTCGGTGATGAGGATCGGCTTGCCATAGCCGGCTGCCCACTTCAGTGCCCTTGAAAAAGATTCCGGCTCATTTGCGATGAACCCCGTGTCACTCAAGGATGCTCCCTCCGGGTAGGATAAAAAGTTGTTCCGGTTCAAAGTGAATCGGACTTGATTCCCGGAGTAAAAATTCAAACCCAAAAAATCCTGAGTGTTCTTTGCCTGCGGTATATGAATAAAGTACGGTCCGTAATGA
>JALHEL010000217.1 GCA_022837205.1 Leptolinea sp. | reverse complement strand
CTCTCCTGTAAAGAGTAAAAAAGGCTTCTATACGATAACTGCCGGAATTTTTTTCAAAGGAGAAATTATTCTTTGATTTCTTTTTTCTCCTCTTCATCCAAACGATTCAGAATCATTTTATATCCATCAGCACCATAATTCAGGCAGCGGTTTACCCGGGCAATGGTTGCCGTGGATGCTCCGGTTTTTTTTACAATTTCATTGAAGATAGCTCCTGATCGGAGCAGTTTGGCAACCTGTAACCTTTGAGAAATATCTTTTATTTCTCGGATAGTAAAAATATCATCGAAAAAGCGATAACACTCTTCGACTGATTTCAATGAAAGAATGGCTCTACAAAGCTCATCCGTTTCGGGGCTTTTCGATTTACTTTCGTACATAATGAAACCTCGCTGTTTGTTAAAGATTTAATTTGCGAAGAAAAGCTTTCGTCCGTTCGTTTTCAGGATTTCTTATAATTTTATCTGAATTTCCTTCTTCAATGATAACACCGGCGTCCATAAAAACAACCCGATTGGCAACGATCCGCGCAAATTCGATTTCATGGGTTACGATCACCATTGTCATTTTTTCTTCGGCGAGGTCTCGAATGACATGCAAAATTTCACCCGTTAATTCGGGATCCAGTGCAGAGGTCGGTTCATCAAAAAAAAGAATATCGGGATTCATCGCCAAAGCCCTTGCGATTGAAACCCGTTGTTGTTGACCGCCGGATAATTGGAAAGGGTAAGCATCTGCCTTATCCGACAGCCCCATCTTCTTTAATAATGTCAATGCCTCCTCAAATACTTCCTCTTTTTGTCTCTTCTGCACACAAATCGGTGCATCTGTCACATTTTTCAGCACAGAATAATGAGGGAAAAGATTGAAGTTTTGGAAAACCAAACCGAATTTACTTTTTATTTTTTTAAGGGTTTCTTCCGGAGCATAAACGACATTTCCGGCGGGTCCGTTCCATGCGGCTTTTATCCCTTCGTATACCAGTTCACCCGAATCCATTGTTTCCAACAAAGTTGCACAGCGTAACAGCGTTGATTTCCCTGATCCGGAAGGCCCGATGATGGCGACTACTTCTCCTTTCTGAACGGATAAACTCATTCCGCATAAAACATCGGTTTGGGTCGAAAAACTTTTCCTGACATCATTGATACTGAATATTTCCATTCAATCGCTCACAATCTATAGTAATTTAGTCTTTTTTCAATATTTTCCATAACAAATGCAACAATCAGATTAAAAACGTAATAAAAAACTCCCGCAAACACATAAGCGGTCATCGTCTTTTCGGCTGACGCAAGCGCTTTTGCGACTGTAAACATTTCCGTTACCGCGACCGCAAATGCTAAAGAGGTGTCCTTGATCAACGTAATCACTTCGTTCGTAATCGGTGGGATAATTCGCTTGATCATCTGAGGAAAAATGATTTTCAAGAAAGTCTGTGAAGGCGAATATCCCAAAACTTTCGCGGCTTCATATTGGCCGGACGGCACAGATGCGATGCCGCCTCGATAGATTTCCGCGAAATACGCGGCATAGTTGATGACAAAAGCGATAATTACAGCCCAAAAACGGTAATCGGGAGAAAGTTTGATTCCGAAAATATAATAAGGCCCGAAATAAACGACCAAAAGTTGCAACATTAATGGCGTTCCACGCATAACGGAGATGTAAATTCGCATCAGATTCTGTAAGACTTTGTGACGGCTCATCCTCATGAGAGCCACTAAAAGGCCGAGCGGAAGGCTGAACAACAAAGTCAGGACAAATATCAGGACCGAAGTTGCCATCCCTTCGGATAACTTATTGAGCATTAACCCCAAACTCATAAAAATTCTCCCCAAAATATCGATTCCAAATATTGAGGGCACTTCCGATTAAAAGTGCCCTCAATAAAGGAAGAGATGTAATTGTCAATTTCTTATTTTTCATTTGCCAGGCAGGCAGCCATAATGCAGGAATCATAACCGAAATACTTTTCGGATAATTTTGCAAAGGTACCGTTTTTAGCCATTTCATTCAGTGCTTCTTGGACTTTGTCTCTGAGTTCGGTATTTCCGAGCTTGAATCCGACGCCGTATTCTTCTTTTTGGAGATATTCATCCAAGATTCGATATTTGGATTCTTTGCCTTTAATTTGAAACTTCGCCACATCGATATCCAAAATAATGGCGTCAACGGCACCTGCTTCAAGGTCCATAAAAGCTTCATTATATTGAGGGACGACTAAAAGTTCTTTGAATGAGTCTAACAGCTCTTTATTCTTCTCATCCTGAATGGCATATAGACCGGCCGAATCCGTTTGAACTGCGACAACTTTATCTTTCAGGTCGTCAAAAGTTTTAATGTCCGAATCTGCCGAAACTAAAAAGACTTGTCCGGCGCCTTTATATGCTTCGGTCCAGGTGTATTTATCTTCGCGCTCATTTATGGTGAACCCATTCCAAATACAATCGATGGTTCCGGAGTCCAGTTCCAGATCTTTGGAATCCCATGAAATCGGTTGATACACAATCTCAAGCCCCAGGATGTCCGCGGCGGCTTTCGCTAATTCAAGATCATATCCCGTGAAGTTTCCGTCTTCGCCGATATAGCCGTAAGGTGGAAAATCCTGATCAAAACCGACGACCAATGTTTTGATTCCATCAGCCTGAACCGAAACGATTCCGATTACCAAGGTTGCAAATAAAAAGATTGCAACAGACAACGATAAAGACTTTTTCATAAAGCTTCTCCTAAGTAGAATTGTCAAAAACTTCCGATAGTTTATCACTCTACCACGTTAGCATAATAAAGTATTTGAAAAATGTGACACAAATTAAAAGAGCGTCCGTAAATCCAATCCCAAAAAAGGATCAAGATCCATTTTTATCCTGCGTTCATAAGTTGTAAATTTAAATTTTCAGGTTATTCCCATTTGTTATAAGCGATATAAAAGCCGCGGAGACAGGATACTTTATGAATACCCCGTCATTCAACAATTTTTTCGATGATATACTTAATTCCCGATTATGAAAGAACATATCCGAAATTTCTGCATCATCGCACACGTGGATCACGGAAAATCAACTCTGGCTGATCGATTATTGCAGTTAACCAATACAGTACCGGATCGACAAATGATGGATCAAATCTTGGATTCCATGGATCTGGAACGAGAGAAAGGCGTGACGATTAAAGCTTCCGCTGTCCGGATGAACTATACCGCCAAAGATGGCCGAGACTATGAACTCAATCTGATCGATACACCGGGGCATGTGGACTTCAGTTATGAAGTCAGCCGCGCACTGGCGGCTTGCGAAGGTGCAATTCTGATTGTGGATGCGACACAGGGGATCGAAGCGCAAACACTTGCAAATCTGTATATGGCTCTCGAATCGGACTTGGTGATTATCCCGGTAATCAATAAGATTGACCTGCCTTCTGCCGACCCCGATAAGACCGCAAAAGAGATATCCGATCTGTTGGGTGTCGATCCGGATGAAATCCCGCGCATTTCAGCGAAAGAAGGCTGGAACGTAGACCAAGTGTTGGAATTAATCGTCAAAATGATTCCGCCGCCTCAAGGTGACGACTCAAAGCCCACTCAAGCTCTGATTTTTGATTCCGAATATGATTCTTATAAAGGTGTGATTGCCTATGTTCGTGTCAGAGAAGGGATTATATCGCCCAATATGACCTTACGGATGATGGCGACCAAAGCCGATTTAAAACCCGTGGAGATCGGGATTTTTTCTCCGGCGATGAAACCCGTACAGCA
>JALHEL010000216.1 GCA_022837205.1 Leptolinea sp. | reverse complement strand
TGCTGACCAGTATTGTCCCGAGTGCCACCGCCGCAGCGTTAACCTCTCTTTGGACAGGCGTTTCAGGCGGCACTCATGGATTGGTCGGATATGAGACTTGGATGCGCAGCCTCGGAATGGTCGTCAATTTTCTCCAATACTCTCCTTCGTCGATCAGCTCCAAACCCGGATTAATCGGGGATGCCGGTATTCTTCCGGAAGCCATTCTTCCCGTTCCGACATTGGGAAATCATCTGATGGGAGGGGGAATCATCAGCCGCTCTCATATGCCGATTGCCCTCGCCCATTCCAATCTGACTCGGGCACAAATGGCCGGAGTTTCCGTCGTCCCATACAGGCGATTCGGTGATTTATGGGAAAATGTCAAAGAACTGTTGGAAGCGGATCGCGAAAAAGTAACTTTTGACTCCGTTTATTGGAATGACCTGGATACGTATAATCATTTGATGGGGATGAACGATAATCGAATTTTCATCGACCTGGGATCCTTTTTCGATGGTCTGGCGAGAACGGTTCAAGCTCTGTCCCGAGGAAACTTCGGAAAGACATTGGTTCTGGTCACCGCAGACCACGGCCATATCGAAAATACACCGGATCCTAACCGGGATATCAAAAATCATCCGGAATTGATGCATAATTTGATGATTATGCCTTGTGGAGAAAACCGGCTGACCTATTTTTATCCGAAATCCGGCAAAGATACGGCGATTCGTAATTATATCGAAGAAACTTGGCCGGATGACTTCTACTTGGTCAGCGGGCAAGAGCTGATTGCGGACGGGATATTCGGAACCGCTGCTTTCCATCCCGATCTGGATAATCGGATCGGTGAATGGGTCGCAATAGCCCGCGGATACGCCTATTTTTGGTGGCCGAATCGTCCGGATAAACTCTATTCGAGACACGGCGGTCTTTCGGATCAGGAGATGATCGTCCCGCTGATGGGTTTGGCGCTCTAAATGAATTCAAGTCTTTAAAGGATGTGAAAACTTATGACAATTGACAGGATTGCTGTTATCGGACAAGGATATGTGGGGCTTCCTTTGGCACTCAGTTTTGCTCTTCACGGGTGTCATGTCATTGGCGTCGATAGCGACCCTGATGTTTGTTCCAATCTGAAAAAAGGAATCACCGCACAAACGGAAACCTATCAGGGCCAATCGATTCAAACTATTCTTCAGACCATGCTGCAAAAAGGAACATATCAGATCACCGACAACGGAGCCGAGGCTGTCAGGCGATCGGAGGTAATCGTTTTAACGGTCGGGATACCGATCGAATCGGGTGTTCCCGTTTACGAGTACTTTGAAGCCGCCTGCAACACGATCGGAGAAAACCTTCAAAAAGGCAGTCTGATCCTTATTCGCAGCACAGTTATTCCCGGTACCACCGAGAATTTTTGCAAGCCGATATTTGAGAAAAAATCCGGAATGAAAGCCGGGGTTGATTTCTTTTTTGCTTATGTTCCCGAACGAATTGCGGAAGGGAAAGCTTTTGAAGAATTTGAGACGATGCCGACTCTGATCGGCGCTCCGGATGAAAAAAGTTTTGATAAAGCTGCAGCAATCATCCGTATGATCAGTAAAGCCGATATCATCCGCTCTGATTCCGTCATGGCGGTAGAAACATCAAAAGTACTGGAAAATCTGCAGAGGGACGCAAATATAGCCATAGTTCAGGAATTTGCCCGATTTGCCGAAGCGGCCGGAATGGATATCATGGAAATCATCCGATTAGCCAATACACACAAGCGGGTCAATTTGTTGACTCCCGGACCCGGGGTAGGCGGTTACTGCATTCCGAATGCCTTCCACTATCTCAACGTCAAAGCCGATGAATTGGGAATCGAATTGCCTTTGTTGAAATTAGCGAGACAGCAAAATGATCGCTTACCGCAATTTTTCGCGGATAAAACCGAAGAACTCTTGCAAGCTGCCGGAAAATCGATCGCTGGGGCAAAAATCGCGGTAGCGGGACTCGCCATGAAAGATTTCTCACCGGACGATCGGCTGAGTCCAGCTGTAATGATCTGCAATTTACTGATCCAATCCGGAGCAAAGGTAGCCGCTTATGACAAAAACGTCGCCACTCGCCATCCTTTTAAAGTCGATTCCTTTAGAGAAGCTGCGAATTCCGCGGATGCGCTTCTCATTCTCAACAGGATCTCGAGAGATTTTAATCCGCTTGAATGGATCGATGAGATGAAAAAACCGATAGTTATCTTGGATACCAGAGGAATAATCGAACCCGAAGATCTGCCCGAGGGGACCGTTTTCTGGAGAATTTGATTCGAATTCCCTTTTTAAATATTTGTTAACCTTTCATTAGAAAACCTCATAAATGCTTGACGGTCATTTTTTGGCGTGGTATTATACTGTAGGTTTGATTAGCACTCTAATCGCAAGAGTGCTAACGGGGCGAAAATGGAAACTTTGACGGAAAGGCAAAAATTAATTCTCAGTTTGGTAGTCCATGACTACACAAAAACCGCGAGACCCGTGGGTTCTAAGAGACTTGTCGAAAAATTCAGGTTAGATTTCAGCCCCGCCACAGTCCGAAACGAATTGGCTGCTCTGACGGAAATGAACTTTTTACGTCAACCGCACACCTCAGCCGGAAGAGTGCCAACCGAAAAAGGGTACCGATATTTTGTCGGAACACTGATGCAAACACAGGAATTATCCGAAGAGAATCGAAGGATGATCGAACATCAGTTTTTCCAAACCCAGCAGGAACAGGGAATAGACGGATGGATGAAACTGGCGGCATCGATTCTCGCGGTGCAGTCCAATGCGATTTCGGTCGTCTCTGCCCCGATGCCGGTTCGGAACGGATTGAAGCACGTTGCCGTGATCGGAATCACAGGGAAGCAGATCCTGTTAGTGCTCGTTTTGGACGGCGGCCAAATGCAACAGCGATTCATAACGCTTGATGAGCAAACATCGCAAAATGAATTGACTGTGATTGCGAATGAAATTAATCAGCGATTTAAAGGCATGACTACCGAGCAAATTCGCAAGGAAAGTCAAATTGAGAAGTCAAGAGACCCTTTAATGGAACTGATTTTGAAAAACGTATTAAATGCGATGTACGAAACAGATGCAATGAAAGCCGGAGAAGTCTATACCGACGGTATCAGTAACGTCTTAGCCGAACCGGAATTTTCGGAATCGGAAGATGCGCGCCGGGCATTGAAAATTCTGGAAGAAAGACCTGCCCTGCAGAACTTTCTTTCAAGAACGACATGGGATCAGAAGATCGGCGGTGTTCAGGTACTGATCGGCGGGGAAGGGTTGTTGGCAAATTTGAGAAACTGTTCGATGGTTTTAGCGAGATACGGTCTACCGGACACATTGACCGGAACGGTAGGTGTGATCGGACCAATGCGTATGCCATACAGCCGAAACATCCCGACGGTTCGATTTATTGCCGGATTGCTCAGCGATCTTGTTTCGGAATCGCTCGGATAAAAAAAACCTATTCAAGCGGATAGAATAAAAAAATACAGGGAATAGATATGGCGAAAAAGAGTAGAGATCAAAAAGATAACAGAGAAATTCCGGAAAAAGATGAGCGTGCTGAAAATACTGAAATCAACGATGAAAACGTTGAAGTTGACAAAAACCCTGATTTTTCAGCACCCGACGGCTGCGAAGAAGTGCTCGTCCTTTCTAAAGCCGAAGTGGATGAGATGAAGCAAAAGCTTCATCGTTCTCAGCGCAAAAGGAAAAGGAGAATCTGGAGAGTTGGCAAAGAGAGCGCGCAGATTTTATAAATTATAAAAAAAGGATTGACCGTGAGCAGGAGATCTTACAGCAAAATTATAAAGCTGAACTGCTGAAAAAATACTTGGTCATCTTAGATGATTTGGAATTAGCTATGCGAAATAAACCCGAAGAGGGAGAGGATCCGACCAATTGGATCCGAGGGATCGAACTGATTTTGCGAAAATTCGAATCGATCAATCAAAACGAAGGATTGAAAAAAATCGAGGCGGAAGGGCAAGAATTCGATCCGAGATATCATCAGGCAATTTCGCACGAAGAAGACCCGAATGTTGAATCGGGAAAAATTATTGAAGTATTACAAAACGGATATATGTTAGGAGACCGCGTCATCAGACCCGCTCTGGTACGCGTAGCGAAATAGGAGAATAAAATATGGGAAAAATTATAGGTATTGACTTAGGAACTACAAACTCAGTTATGGCTGTCATGGTCGGTGGCGAGCCGACAGTAATTCCGACCGCAGAGGGAGAACGAATTTGCCCGTCGGTTGTTGCTGTCAATAAGAATCATGAACGATTGGTGGGACGTGTTGCCCGTAACCAGGCAATAACCAATCCGGAAAACACGATTTTCTCAATCAAACGGTTCATGGGACGAAAATACGACGATCCGGAAGTCCAAAAGAC
>JALHEL010000215.1 GCA_022837205.1 Leptolinea sp. | reverse complement strand
GCCAACCCGGCCGGTCCGGCACCGATAACGATCACATCATATTCCGATCGAAGGTTCATAACGTTCCTCCGATCGCCTTACTTTCCCGAAAAAGAAATTCGGATCCCGGATCATTCTTCCGGACTTCCAATGGTGAGACTTTTAATTCGCGTGCCAGAATGTTCACCACTCGGCTCATATCAAATCCGCCCTGACAGCGGCCGGTTCCCGTCCAAGTCCGTCTTTTGATGGCATCATAAGTTCGGGCGGGGATAGGGGCATGTATTTCCGCAACGATTTCCCCCTCGGTAATCCCCTCGCAACGGCAGATTATTCTTCCGTAACGGTTATCCGCTTCGATTAATTTTTGGCGTTCCGATTCGGATAAATGCTTGGGTGACGGCCGGCGTTTCCGAATCGGGTCCCATTTTGGGTTTGGCGTTAATCGGACGCCCTCCTCTTTCAGAAGTTCCGTAACTCGAAGGGCAATCGCCGGAGAGGCGGTTAACCCCGGTGATTCGATACCGGCGCAGTTGATCAGGCCATGAATCTCCTGTGCGGATTCAACGATAAAATCAGAGTCATAATGAATCGCGGGGTCCGGACAAGGGGCATTCCCGGTTGCTCGCAATCCGGCAAATGTCGCGATCGTCCATCGCAGATCAACGGATGGGATTAACTTCCGCACATTTTTTAGCAGATCATTCAATCCTTCCGGACTGATCGATTTGTCTTCTTTATCGGAAACAAATTCGGAGGTGGGACCGACAACCGTATTCCCGTGAGTGGTATTAAAAACCAGCACACCCTTTCCTTTTTCGCTCGGTACCGGAAATATTACCGTATCGATTCGGAATAAATCCGGATCCAAAATACAATATTCCCCTCTGCGTGGGGTTATTTTAAAATCAAGGCGACAATTCGCCTGATGCATAACTTCATCGGCATATAATCCGGCAGCATTGATTACCCACTGACAACCGAAATCTTCGCGATCGGTATGAATTCCCCGAATCACATTTTTTTCAATAATAAAGCCCTTGAATTCGGTATTCAGGCGAATCTCCACCCCGTTATGAAGTGCATTCTCCGCAGCTGCAATCGTTACGGCAAAAGTATCGCAAATTCCGGCGCTTTCAGCGAACAGGGCACCGCTTACCTCCGGATTAATCCGCGGAATTCTTTTTCGGACTTCTTCCGCTGAAAGAGTTTTCAATCCCGAGACTCCGTTTTGGACCCCCTGTGATTTCAATCGGTCCAATGCGGGCAGTTCCTCATCCCCTATCGCGACAACATAATCCCCGCAACGAGTAAAATCAAAATCAAGCTCCGAAGCCAGGGAATCCCACATACGATTTCCCGCAACATTCAATGCCGCTTTTATCGTTCCCGGTAACGGGTCATATCCGGCATGAATTAACGCGGAATTGGCTGCGGAGGTCCCGCTGCCGACATCGGAAGCTTTTTCAATTAAAAGCACTTTCGGGGAATAGCGTGAAAGTTCGCGGGCGATCATACACCCGACCACGCCTCCCCCGATGATAATAATATCGTATTGATCCATTTTCTTTCCTGAAGGTTCGTTCGTTTTATCGGCAAAAAATACCTTGTTTAGGTATTATACTTTCGTAATAAAAAGACTGCCCGAAGAAATCGACGGGCAGCCTTTTTAATCATTTTCAAAACTTCCACTTAAGCCATATCATAGAATTCGGGCCAAATATTCTCTTTCGGAATTCCGATCTTCTTTAAAGCCGGAAGGACAATCTGAACCATCGGGCCGGGTCCGCAGATAAACACGTCGTATCGATCCTTATTTTTCGGGTAATGTCGTTCGATCACATCTTTGGTCACATAACCTTTTTCAAAGGACGGATCATCGGTCTTCTCGAGGACATGGACAACTTCCAAATTTAATTTTTTGGACAGTTCATTCAGTTCGTCATAAAATCCGATGCTTTCTTTGTCACGACTCCCATAATAAAGGACCACATGCCGCCGGTCTTTTCGATCTGCCATCGACCGCAGAATTCCCATAACCGGTGCAATACCGATTCCGCCGGCAATCAACACAAAACCTTCATCGCCCAATATATACGGATTAAAGATGCCAAAACCGCCCTCGACATAAACGATCTCACCGGGTTTCAGATCCTTAATCGTAGCGGTAAAATCGCCTAACTCGCGGATGGCAAAGCCGATTTTATTTTGGTCGATATCCGAGGAAGCGATCGAGAACGGATGTTCTTTGAAAGAAAAGCGGGAATGTCGCACCGTTATCCATGCGATTTGTCCAGCATGATAACGAATCGGTTTTTGATTTCCTTTTCCGGCAAATTCCAGTCGTAATTCGGTGGTTGCGTTGTTGCGAACCAGCACTTCCTTAATTACATAAGGTTTGCACATGGCAGACAGTGAAGAGAAAACGCGCAGCCACAGAATAGCAATCGCAGCCAAGACGGTTAAGAAAACATAGTAACCGTGTATTAGTGCATTGCCGCTGTAATAATTCACCCCAAAAGTGTGAATTAAGCCAAAAACCACCATAAGTATCGCAACAAGGGAATGCCCGATTTTCCAATAATCATAGTTAAGTTTCAATTCCTTACGGAAATAAGAAAAATAAACCAAACAGCCGGCGGCCAATAAAGCAATGGGGCCGGCTTTCATATAAAGCGGATAATCTGCAAATATATTTACCAGTCGTCCGATTTCCTGATTGTTGATCCACAAAGCTACAAGATGAAAAACCACGAGCCAAAAACCAAGGATGGAGCATGAATGATGAAACTTGTATACCACATCCAGATTAAAAGCGCTGGTAATTTTCTTTTCTCGCATAATCGGAATAAAGGAAAGGATCATCAGGGACAACCCTAACATCCCGGCAAAAGAACCGATCTCACGCGGCACCGCCCGCCACGTCCCGTTTGTCGTGTTATTGATTGCAGCGACAACCAACGGGAACAAGGCAATGACAACAAACAGGCAAATCCAGAATATCCTTTTAACTCGCAGTTGAGCGATATAAGCTCTTCTTGCCGAACGACTGGCAGCAGTGTTCATGTTTGATTACCTTTCTTCCTACGGTCTCTCGATACCGTCAACCGAAATTGCCGAATCACCCGCAGCCAAATCACTGATCGAATCGATTAACAATTGTGCGGAATAAGTCGGATTATGGATATATCCGGCTGAGGTCTTGACCAGTTTAAAGTTATATGCGGCATACATCAAACGCGGTGTCCAGTCGGCATACTGTTTCTCATCCTCTTCCTGAGTCCCGTTTCCGTTTTTATCTGCAAACCAGTAGGGATAAACATCGGAATTACCGATCTGAACTTTGGCAACATCAACCGAATAGGTCACCATCGCTTGAAGCTCTCGCTCGAGTAATCCATTGATTTCCTCATAAGTGGATTCGTCGGTATTTCCGTCACCGTCCAGGTCTTCTTTGGTACGGCGAATTTTTTGCTGATCGGGCCAGGCTTCGACTTCCGCATGGCAGGTTGAGCATTTTTCCAATCCCGGATCTGCCAAATGCAGGCTGTGAGGATCATGGCATTCGGTACAGGTCTGTACACCCGAAGCGTGCTCAAAGCGAGCCGCATATGTCTTTCCTTCATACTGATAACCGGCGTTTGCTTCGGATCCCAGATAAATACCCGCCACATTCAAATAATGCGGATTGACGAAGCCCAGATTTTCGCCCTTATCATCCGGAGCGGTCGAACCGATTTTCTGATCCAGCGATCCATTAATTCCGCCTTCCATGCCCTGATGGCATGTCCAGCAAGAGGCATAAGACGGTTCGGCTGCGACTTCTTTCCCGGAAGGAAA
>JALHEL010000601.1:671-1136 GCA_022837205.1 Leptolinea sp. | reverse complement strand
TATTTTTGAACGGCTTCCACTATCGATTCCGCCCCATTGATCGTGACATAACCGAAGTCAAACCAGTCCTCAAATCTCAGATAGTTGTAAAGCAGTTCCATAAAAACACAGATCAGTACCGGTATCCCAAACCCAATCGCCCATCGCACCGCTTTCCCCCACTCAACCTCCGGATACGGTTTCGCTTTCCATAGGTAGATCCCCATCAGAAAAATCGCAATCGGAAATATGTTCGGCCTCGCCATCACTGCCATCCCGATCATCAGCCCGCTCACCCATGCCGGTTTCCCCCTGATCACCGCGATCGTCCCTAATCCGATAAACAATATCGTCACCAATTGACTGATAAACCACATCTGCCCGGTCGTCGCTAACCAGATGTGATTCGTGCTCAGCGCAAATACCGCCGTCAACCATAGATTCGCCGATCGCTTGCATGCTGTCATCCCGCTTTCCGCCGCATAC
>JALHEL010000601.1:0-634 GCA_022837205.1 Leptolinea sp. | reverse complement strand
GATCGCCGGCAGCGGCGGGTTCGGTACATACCATTTCCCGTTATACAATGTCAGATCGTGTGTCGTCGGCGGAGCCGTCAGATCCAGATGCCCGTGATTGAAGGCGTCTGCCAGTAAGTCCCAATAGGCTTTAGATGGAGAATTGATTCGTTTTACGCCTATACCTACCGTTCGGTATATCGAAAATGTCAAGACACCGATAAAAAAGCAGGTCCAAAAAGTATTAATTTGGCTTTTATGTTTTGAGAAAAATTTGCTTTTCTTGAATATTGTCCATAACCAAACCGGAATCATTAGAAGAACACAAATACCGCCGATAAAAATTCCCCAATGTCCCCAATCCATATGACCGTAAGACAATAAAACAAAGCAATATCCCATCGTAAACAATGCCAAATAAACCGGTAAATCTCCGGTCACAAAAGCGATATTCTGTCTTCCCAGATTCAAATAAATCCATATCGGGATTTCAATCGAAAGAAGCAATCCCCAACCGATTATCCCCCATATCCTGCCAATGACAGATGAAATTGCGCTGTCAAAATTTCGTTGAGGTGAAAAATATAATACGAGCAAGAAAATCCCTAAAAGAAAAGCATACCAACACACAGCAATTATGAGAGAAGGAATAAAT
>JALHEL010000214.1 GCA_022837205.1 Leptolinea sp. | reverse complement strand
AGTCGTTTTATGGATCAGGCTGATCGAACCCAATGATCCATGGAGAGGAAATCGTATGTGGAGACCCGGATTCGCTGAGATTCTGATTGTCCTTGTCATCGTGATCTTGCTATTTGGACCAGGGCGAATAGCAAAGGTCGCCAAGGAAATCGGAGCAAGCATTACCGCTTTCAAAGAAGGATTGAACGAAGATTCCGATAAAAAAAAGACTTCGGAAGAAACGCAATCCGATGATGAAAATGCAAAATCAAATCATCCTTAATCTCGTTCGTTATTAATTATTCAGAATGGGCTTTTTTAATATCGGTATTCCGGAACTGATTCTGGTACTGACAATTATGTTGGTCTTCTTAGGACCCGACAAATTACGGGAAAGTTCCCGTAATTTCGCTCGGTTTATTCGTAAGGTGGTTCGTTCCGAAACATGGCGCAATTTTTCCGTGATGTATCATGAAATGAAACACTATCCGGAAGAAATTATGAAAGAAGTAAACCTTGAAGAAACGATGAAGGAATTAAATGAAATAAATGCCCGCACACAGGCGGAATTGGACCGGATTCAAAACAGCGTTCGTTCAATGCCGAAGGCAGTCGATTCCGATTCATCCGAATCCAACCCCTCGGATTCGGATAAGGAGAACACTCCGGAAACAAAGGATTCCTTATGAATCAAGAGGAATCCTCTACCGACTTCAAAGAATTTTTAGAAGGGATGTCGGAACATTTAACCGAGTTACGAAATCGGCTGATTGTTATTGTTTTATCATTATGTTTCGCAATTATTATTGCTTTCTTCTTTTCTGATTCAATTATGGCATTTCTTGCCCGACCGATCGGCGGACTGGAAAAACTGCAATCCATCGAAATCACGGAGAATTTCACAGCAGTCTTCCGAGTGGCATTGCTTGCCGGATTGGTTCTGGACAGTCCCATTATTTTTTACGAAATTTTAGCCTTCATCTTACCGGCTTTAAAGAGCAATGAAAAAAGGATCTTGTTTACATTTTTGCCGCTTTTAATCCTCTTTTTCATCGCGGGAATTCTTTTTGCATTCTTTATTCTTTTGCCGGCAGCAATTCCTTTCTTAACTTCTTTTACCGATATCCCGACGACAATCCGTACGAACAGCTATTTTTCATTTACGACAAATATGTTATTCTGGATCGGAATTGTCTTTGAAATGCCGATTTTTATCTACTTTTTGACAAAAGTGAAAATTGTAAATTCCGGATTGTTATTAAAAAATTGGCGGCAAGCCGTCGTCATTTGCGCCATTCTTGCCATGCTCATCACTCCAACGGTGGATCCCGTCAATATGACGATCCTCTTAATCCCTTTGGTTTTACTTTATTTTCTCAGTATTTTGTTTGCAAAAATTGCGGAACGCTGATTCGATCTTCCTCAGGGAATACTCTCGGCTTAAAAAAATCCGGTTACATAAATTCGAAAACTTCCCGAAATTTTGCAATGGGTTTAAAAGAAAGGGATCTTTTATTATAATTATTTTCGGGTGAAATTATTTGAAAGAAATTAATCAGCGCAACAAGACAAAATTTATCCGCGGAACCTTGGAAAACTGTGATCAAGCCGGAGATTTAGCAGTGGTGATCGATGTACTGCGCGCTTTCACAACCGCAGCATATGCTTTTTCAAAGGGAGCAAAAACAATTTATTGTGTCGCCGAAGTTGAAAAAGCACTTGAATTAAAATCATGCATTCCCGGCAGTCTGACGATGGGAGAAGTAAACGGTTTCGGCATTCCGGAGTTCGATTTCAATAATTCACCGACTGCTTTGATGCAGCATGACATTCAAGAAAAAATACTCATTCAAAGGACGACTGCCGGAACACAGGGACTGATACGTTCTTCTCATGCCAAAACGCTGGTCGCCGCAAGCCTCGTAACGGCAAAAGCAACCGCAGAATTTATCCGTTTGCGGTCACCGGAAGAGATCTTTTTTGTTGAGACGGGAATTACTTCTGACGGAAGAGGAGACGAAGACACTGCCTGCGCAGACTATATCGAAGGGATTCTTACCGGTAACCCCATTCCGGAAGAACAGATAATCGAACGGGTTCGAAACTCTGTCAACGGCCAACGTTTTATTCAAAATGCCTCACCCGATTTACCGGCCGAGGATTTGGAATTTGTTTGTGATATAAATCGTTTTCATTGGATCATACAAGCTGAAAGGGTGGACAATCAAATCGTCCGATTATCAAAAAAGGAGAAATTTCAATGGAATTTCAAAAATCCGTCTTGATCACAAAAAAAGTCCGGGGGGAAGATTTTCATTCTCTGGAACCGGATTATCTGATCTTTGAACCGAAGGAAACGAATGCCGAATTCACGCGCGAAGAATTGGATGAAATTCTGCCAAAAGTGACTGCGATTGTGGCGATCACCGATGTCAACGCCGAAATGATCGCCAAAGCTCTTTCGCTGAAAGTTATCGTCGCCAACGGAGCCGGTTTTGATAATATCGATATAACCGCAGCCACCGCTCTTCGAATCCCTGTGATCAATGTCCCGGATGCCACCGCTTATTCCACTGCCGAGCTGGCAATGGCTCTAATCCTAGATGTCAGTCGTCGGGTTTCCGAATTGGACCGGTTGCTGAGAAGAAACGCGGATAATGTCTCGGACTTTTTTTCGATCGGCAAGAATCCGGGGCAAAATTTAGCCGGGAAAACATTGGGAATTATCGGCTTGGGTCATATCGGGATGACTTTGGCTGAAATGTGTTGGCCATTTCGATTAAACATTCAATATTACAACCGCCACCGGTTGCCATTATCTCAAGAAAAAGGCATTCGATATGTACCTTTTGAAGAATTGCTGGAAACTTCCGACATCATTTCGATCCATTGTCCGTTGAATAACTCCACCCGCAACATGATTAATTACGAGGCATTTTCAAGGATGAAACAGGGTGCCATCTTTATCAATACCGCTCGCGGACCGATTGCGGACTATGACGCGTTAATCTATTTTCTCGAAAACGGGAAATTGAAAGGTGCCGGATTGGATGTTTATCCGGCGGAACCCGAAATTCCCGTCAAGCTATTCAAATTGGAAAACGTGGTCCTTACTCCGCATATCGGTACCAATACCGTCGAAACAAGACAGGGAATGGCGGATGCCATCTGCGACGTTATTCGTACGGTCTGCGAAGCGGAACCGGGACAAATTTTCAAAAATGTTATTAATCGAGAAATCTACCAAAGAGAACCGGTTACGTCGCAACCCGATGAAAGTTCTGAGATTCATCCCGAAAAGGAATCTGAAAGTTGAGTTTAAAAAAGTCTTTCTTTTTATTTTTATTTTTGATCAGCCTTATCAGCCAAATTCATCCCGCGTTCGCCGAATCCGAACCGATTAATTCCGATGACGTCACATTAATCGGGATCAATGATGCAATATATTCGCTGACAGAAGTAAAAACCGCGGAAATTACTACCGCCGATCAACTCCATGCCACACTCGAAGTCAATGATGTCATCGTTGAAAAGGACCGGGTTTTGGTGCGAATCATAATTTGGGGGCTTCCGGTCACATGGGGTGATAAAGTCATCGATCAAAACCGAATTTACGGCAGCTATTTACCCGTCGCCGAATTGGGAATTCCGTCCGGAAAATGGCTCACTCCCTCTTCGGGCTCTCGTTACAGTCTGTTATCAAACGGAAATACGCTGGTTATCGCCGGATTATTGGAGTTTTTAACCGATGAACAACCTGCTGTTGTTTCCTTCAATTTCAACCAGATTCCCTTCGATATGGAAATTCTCTCCGAAGGGTCGACGATGATATTGGAATTGGAAAAAGGTGATCACCAAGAA
>JALHEL010000600.1:667-1232 GCA_022837205.1 Leptolinea sp. | reverse complement strand
AAAAATCAGGCAAAGTGGCTGTTATGGGGTATGTAGAGGGCTATTCCGGCGGTGTTTACGCGGATGGCGGGACTGTAACCGTTTCCGGTGATGTGCGCGCAGACGGCGCTGTCGGAGTGGGCGTCGGAGCAGGCGGCGGGGGAAAGGTAACCATAGACGGCGCCATCCAGGCTCACAAGGCCATGATTTTTGGCGAAACTGACGGCATACAGGTTATACCTTCCACCAAAGCCGGATACCTTGAATACTCCGACGGAAAAACCCCGTCAAGCCATATATGGATAAAGGAGGCATCCGCCCAACCCACCATACAGGAATTCCCTGAGAAATTGAATCAACTTGCCGATAAAGAGTGGGCGATCACTTTTTCCCGGCCGGTTTCCCTGGATGAACAGAATCTTAGCAAGGTTTACGTTGCGACTGATGCCAACGGTGATAACCAGGTTGAGGGTATAAGAGTGGAAGCCGTACCCGGCAATGACTGCCAAATTCGGGTCAAGCCCCCGGCAACAAACTGGACAGCCGGCGCAACTTATTATTTGATACTGGAACCCGGCTTGCAATC
>JALHEL010000600.1:0-639 GCA_022837205.1 Leptolinea sp. | reverse complement strand
ATTACCGGCAAAAGTTTAAATAAAAAAATAAGAATGAAATTCACCATTCAATAAGTTATTTCCACTGCTAGCTCTTTACAGTAACGGTTGATGTCGAAAAAGATGTATTTGTAATTGAGTAAATGGCCGGATAACTTTAGCAAGCCATATATTCAGATTGAAACCACGTATTCCGAAAGTGACATTGAGCAGATCCGGGTAAGGATAGAAGCGTTTTTAGAGCTCCTGCAAAGCAGGTCGTATAATCCGTTATTCTTTGATAACATAGACGATCAAACCCTAAGTGAAAAATATTGGGAGAAAGGTTGGGCTCGTCGCCCAACCTTATAAAATAATCATCCATTCACAAGATAAATCCTTAAAATGAATTGGATCTTAAAACGCTTTTTTAAAGCGTAATCACCTGGTCAACCCCAACCACGCCCAGCGCGGTGTAAAGCTGCGGGAAGCAGCCGATCTGCGCGCCTGAAATCAGCTTTTCGTCGATACCGCGCTCGATGGCGCACTGGTCGCAAGCCATGAGCAGCATCCCTGTTTTTTCTTGAATTTGATTTAACCTGTCCCCTATTTCAGTGCCGTCCAGCAGGAAAAAAGTGTTGTCCATAAAGAAAAACATCCCCACCACATCAACACCGTGCG
>JALHEL010000213.1 GCA_022837205.1 Leptolinea sp. | reverse complement strand
TGTGGGGTTTTTTGCGGAGCCGCTTTTCTGACCCGTTATGTTGGAGTAGTGTCTTTGGCGGTGACGGTGGGAATTCTGCTCTTTCTTCCCCCCGCACGCGTTCGGCGAATGAAAGCGATCGGATGGGTTCTACTCGGTTCGGTTCCTTTGATGATGAGCTGGCTGATTCGGAATCTGATTGTCTCAGGGAATGTTACCAACCGGGAGGCTTATTTCCATCCGCTTTCCGGAGAAGAGATTCATACCGGGATCATGATTTTTTGGCGATGGATATATCCGGAGCGATACCAGAATGTCACGACGCCTGTTTCATGGATGCGATTGGGAATTATTTTGATCGGGATAGCCGGTGTCTTGTTCTTAGCGGGGACATTCCTTTTATCGGTTCGAAAAAAAGATATTTCGAATGAAGTGAGAATGATTTGGGCTTTTGTCCTTTATCTGTTTGTCTACCTTGCCGTTATCTTTATTACGATCACATTCTTGGATTGGTCGGTGAATATTGAGGAACGGATTTTATTTCCTTGTCTGATGGTGATGTTGTTGACTCTTTTGACTTTAATCGGGATGTTCTTGAGGAAGAAAAAAATCTTCCCGATTATCGGTTTATTGGCGGTGTATGGATTTCTGTTGATAACTTCTTCTCAGGATTTAATTCAGTTTATCCCGCGCTTTGGCGAAGTGGGTTACGGTTGGGCATGGCAAGGATGGGAAGATTCTCCGGCGATGAACCTGATCAAAGAGATGCCAGCGGATACCGTAATTTATTCCAATCAACCCGAAGCGGTCAGTTTGATTGCCGGTCGCGGAGCGTATGCCTTGCTGGATCCGATCGATCCGTCCACAGGACTCAAGCGGCCGGGCTATGATGAGACTATGGCGACGATTCGCAACCAGGTAATTCAAGGCGAAGCGGTTTTGGTTTTCTTCGGGATCAATTCATGGGTTGAGAAAGATCAAGAGAATTGGATTACCCGCTTATGTGAAGGATTACCTTACATTTATCAAGATCAAAGTGAGTGGGTTGTAGAGCATATCGATTGGCATTTGAATATGAGGCGAACAAAGGATCTTGTTCGCAATGTGTCCTGGCCGCGATTATGGATACAATCG
This sequence comes from Leptolinea sp., assembly GCA_022837205.1. Classification (GTDB taxonomy): domain Bacteria; phylum Chloroflexota; class Anaerolineae; order Anaerolineales; family Anaerolineaceae; genus Flexilinea. The sequence continues at coordinate 3,779 of JALHEL010000213.1, read as the reverse complement.
GCGGAATTGATGATTCGGTATTTCAAGCGGCTCAGGGTTTGTCCGGCGGGACCGTTTCATGCGGAACGGGATCCTGTGGTGCACTTGCCGGCGGAATCACTGTATTGGGAAGCCGTGTCGGCCGGACCCGACAAGAATTTGACGAAGATATTAAGAATCGAAGGGTTGTGGAAATCGGCCGGAAACTGGCGGATAAATTTATACAAACCTATGGCGGAATTACCTGCAGAGAGGTTCAAACCGCAAACATGGGAAGATCCTATAATTTGGCTGATCCGGTTGAAAATCAGCAATTTGCCGCGGCCGGCGGACATGCTGAAAAATGTGCCTCCGTTGCCGGAAATGCTGCAAAATGGACCGTGGAAATATTGAACGAATTAGAAGCCGGTGAATCCGCTTCTGCGAAATAAATAAAAAAGGAGCTGCTTTTCGTAAAAAAAAAGCAGCTCCTTTTTGACAATATCAAGATTTACTCGATCGGTTTGCTTTCAACCGGATATGTCGGAACAATATCGTTGCCCAAGACCAGTTGCGGGATGGTTCCCTGTGGAAGAATCATTACTTTATCCGTAGCTTTGATGGCGGATGCATTTAATTGAGCAATAAGATACTGATAATAGGCCGGATTATCCTGATAGATTTGTGCCAAAAGGGTCGTCTCGGCAAGGTTCGCTTTCGCCAATTCGGTAGCGGCTTTGGCTTTTTCGATGTTCAGCGACTGCTCTAAAATCGTATTTTGCTTTTCCGCTTCCAAAACGGATCGATTGGCAATCAATTCTTGTTCCTGAAGTTGTGCAAGAACGACTTTTTGCCGAGCGGTCTCTTGAGCGGCGGCTTGTTGAACCCTTACCTCCGCTTCCTTTTGGACGGCATTGGCTTTTCCTTCCTCTTCTAATTTTTGCGATTGGGCTTTGGCTTTTTCGGCATCAAGCAGATACTGATTGGTCTCATTTATAACGACCATCGCCTGTTCGGAAGCCTTCACATCGGTCACAACAATGTTATTGACATATAATCCGATATCTCGGGTTAATTTTTCCAATTCAGCTTCGATGCAGTTGCGCAAAATGTCCCGCCCTTCCGCAACGGCATTCCCTCTCAAGTCATTTTGTCCGACACAGACCTTCATCGCTTGCCGGGAGAATCCGTCCATCTGAGTTTCGAGCGCCGCGTTATCGGTATAAATTTGCCGGTAGTTCACAAAGTTTTTCGTTATTTCATCCTTGCTGAAATATTGGACTGTACCGTCACTTCCGATAATCTTTACACTGTTCAGTGCCGGACGGAAGACCTGACCGCGGATTTCGACATAAACGGGTTGCATGTCTTTGGTAAAGACCTCGTCATCCGATACCTGAAACTGGACACCTTCGATGTTGTAGCGTTCCATTTTCACATACAAACCAAAATCACTGTAGATACCGCCGGGTCCGACAATATCGATAATTTCACCCGCTCGGATTTTGACACCCATTTCCTGCTGACCGAGGCCGACCATAATATAAACAGGTTTAAATGTTATAAAAAATAAAACAAGAAGCAAGATCACGGCGATCGTGATCCACAACGTTTTACTGATCCCGAAAGGTTTATTCGCCGGTTTCCTTTTTTCGGGCTGGTAATTTTCCATTTTCATCTCCGTGTTTTTATATTCCGGTCGCAAAACGGACAGAACTAATTTCGGACCGGTTGGTGGAAAATAATATTAAGGCAATCAACTCATATACGAAAATTCTACCGATATGTTTCGGGTTTCAAAATGCCGATATATGGAAGGTTCCGATAATAGTCTGAATAATCCAAACCGTATCCCACTACAAAATGATCGCCCATCGTAAATCCGTTATAATCCGGAACGATTCTGTCTTTTAAACCGAGTTGTTTTTCGATTAGGCTGATCGTTTTAATAGAAGCCGGCTTGCGGGCGCTCAATAAATCTTTTAAGTATTTCAACGTCAAACCCGAATCGATAATGTCATCTACGATGACCACATGGCGATCGGTAATGTTTTTGTCCAAATCTTTGATGATACGAACGACGCCGGTGGTTTTTGATTCGTTTTCGTAACTGGAAACAGCCATAAAATCCATAAATATGCGGCATTTGATCTGGCGACAGAGATCGGCATAGAAAAATGAGGCGCCTTTCAGCACACAAACCATCAGAGGATCCAATCCTTCATAATCCTTTGTGAGTTGAGCTGCCAATTCTTTTACCCTTTTTTGAATCGCTTCTTCAGAGAAAAGCACTTCCGCGATGTCATTTTCTTCGGTTGTGATATGCATCTTCTTTATCCTTATTATTTAATAATTTTTAACTGTCATGCGTTTTGTTTGTTGTTTTAATTTTATATCATTCAAATACTTGTTCCTGCCGGATATTACAAATTTTGGGAAAGCCGTTAATTCAGCGATAAAGAGGATATTTATCGCTGACAGACTACAAATGCCGGAATGATGTTAACACTTTTGTTATGAGACCTTTTTTTGCCGCTGATCGCCCGGTAATACAATAATTTTGCCTATTTTCTTTTTCTTATCCCAAGATATAATATGTATAAACAAACATATTCAGCGTTTTTTTTATTAAGATAATTTAGGACAGGTAATCGATCGGTAAAATAATTGTTAATTTCTGAAAAAGGCTTCCGTATATCCAATTAAGGAGGAATGATGAAAGCTTCCAAAAATAAGTTTATTCGTCTACCGGGGATCGGATTTCGGTGGATTATACCGATGTTATTCATTTTACTTCTCAATAGCGAGATTGCATTTTCACAGTTCGACGGAAAAATCGAATCCTTCGAATTTATATACCGGCAGGATTTTTCGGGAGAACCGGATGATTGGAATCTTGAACCGGATAAAGGAAATTGGGGATCGGTAGATTATTCCTTTACGGATGAGACATATCGCTGGGAAATGAACTTTAAGAAAGATGTACTGAATTATCAAACTCCCGATCCGATCATCTATTTACCCGAAGATGGCTATCGAATCGGTGTGGAAACTTATTTCGAGGATACCTGCGATGACTGCGCTTCCGGATTATTGTACAACCTGCAGGATGAATCGAATTTTTATTATGTAAGATTATACGGAGACGGATATATCCAAGTCTATGCCAAAGAAGACAATGAATGGGAGGCGCTCAGCGAAGCGGTTCAAAGCGAATATTTTATTCCTTCCGAAAGTAACCGCATCACGGTAATTAACGACGGGGATAATTTTGAAATTCAATTAAATGATTATCCTGTATTTAATTTTGCGGACAGCCGTTTTCACGGCGGGACTTTCGGTTTGGCAGCCGAAGCTCCGAAAGGAACGCAATTAGCGGTCCGATTTGATAATATCGATGTAATGAAGAAAGGCTCGACCCAGGTTGTGGATTTGGAAGAAGAAACTGTCACCGAGACCGAAGAACCGGCTTTGGAAGAGGAAACAGTAGCCGAGACGGAGGAACCGGATTGGGAAAACGAGTCTCCTTATCGAATCAATAAAGTGACCGCTCCGATGAATGATTTTTATCCTCCGGATGAGGAATCGGTTTTGACAGACTACACCTTAGATATTTCTATTCCGATTACTTTTTGGAAAGAAGAAAGAGGAAATCTGTTTTGTCCGAAAGAATCCAATGAAAACGCCTGTGTATTTATCATTCAACATTTCGATAGATGGGGATCGCCTTCAGAAGCGGCAGATGATATTCTCGGAAAATATGCTGAACAAGTGGAAGACTTTGAGATCTTTGATGAGGAAGAGACTTTTACGAAAGACGG
>JALHEL010000212.1 GCA_022837205.1 Leptolinea sp. | reverse complement strand
TGGAGTAGCTTGTCGTTTCGATCAAATCATTCGGCGTGTATGAAATAGTGCGTCGAAGTTTTTTACAATATCCTGAAACAATCGGTTTTATCGTATTTATTCCCAATCCTTTCTATTTCTTCTTATTTATTCAAGCTTCCGAATCCTGCATATTTTGGCAGATTAATTCCCTTGACCGAATTAGAACAAAATTACTATCTTTATTTTACTTCAAACAAATCACGTTACAGGTCCCATTAGACAAGGAGGGAAACCATGCAGATAAAATACGAACGCAATAATTTCGGCTATTTTTTCAAATAATGAAGTTCAGCGTATAGTCTCTATTTATTTATAAAAGATCTAATTCCTTGCTAATCATTTTTATTTGCTCAAGATAAAATCAATGTAATTGATAATTTCCTGTTGTTGATATTCGGATAACTGATGGAACATATAAATTATTTGTTCTTCCCTTGCGGTGGTTTCAGGAATTTTTGGTAGTAATCCGGCTAACGATAAGACATTAACTAAAGGCATTCTGAGAAATTTACTTATTTTTAGACATGAATCATAAGATGGTTGCTCACCACTTAAAATAACGCCTAATGTCGGATGAGAAATCCCAATAGCTTTTGCTGCATCGCGATTACTAAGATTTCTTTTTTGTATCTCGTTATTTAATAATTGAACTAATTCATTATCCATATCTATAAAAATTATACTATCCGATTTGGTAACAAAAACGTTTTCCATTATGGTAAATTAAATTAGCATTTTTGTATTAACAAGGTGGATTAATTACCATGTGTTATAATATTGACATTATCAGGAAGACGTTAAGCGTCCCTCCGGGGGCGCCTAATAATTCGATTCACCTCTTAACAGATTACACCCCTTTTATTATCCTCAAAAGGTTAAAGGGGTGTAATTTATTTTTGAGAAACAACGCTGATTTTTCTGGCTGGAGTCATACGGAACGAAGAAAAAGGACAGTTTTGAAGAACCGAGAGTAAAATAAAATCGAAATGACAAATTCTGATGTGACAACATCCATGAACCGGTTGAACCAAAAACGGTCAAAAGAAAAAGAAACTCTACAAACTATGGTCCGTATCTACTGTCATGGAAATCACCATACGAAAAAAGATCTTTGTCCGGAATGCAGCGAATTGATGGAATATGCCTTTCAACGAATCGATCAATGCCCGCATATGGAGACAAAAACTTTTTGCAGCCAATGTAAGACGCATTGCTATCGAAAGGATATGCGCGAGAAAATTCGGCAAGTCATGCGGTATGCTGGTCCGCGAATGCTTTTTCATGATCCGATAACAGCATTAAAGCATGCATGGGTGACACTTCGAGCGAAGGAAAGAGCTTCCGAAAGGCAGAGCTGATTTTTCCATCAAATACTGAAAACAACCAGATAACCGCAAATCGCAATGATTATACTGGCAAGCGTACCGATCAGGTAATCTTCGGCAAAAGCGCCATTCTTGGTGATTTTGTCATAACGGGCGATGGATTTCGCCGTCATAATCAATCCGATGGAAGCATATTGTCCCAGTGATAAGAAAATAACCATTAGAATTCGTTCCAGGAAACCGATCATTTCGCCGGCGCCGTACACATTATTACTTTGTGACAAGTCTTCCGCTGCGGCACGGGTTTCCTTTTTCTCGGGATCGGAGTCGCGGCCGGTTTGCCGCGGGAGTTGTGAAGGCTGAAACCTCGTTGAGAGATTGACAATTGCCAAACTGGCCGGTCTAAAAATAAGCAGCAACAAATCGAGCCATCGCATTACCATGAGAATGGATAGATTCAGTGCTGCGGCTTGGCTCGCTATCCAAGGTGCGGGCTGCAACGGAAGATCCCGGCGAGAAAAACAAAGGGAGATCCAGATGATCGCAACCAAATGAAGGATCCGATTTCCGAAGAACAGAATAAATTCCTTGTTTTTCCACCGGCTGAGAATATTTTTCGCCGGGAAACGGTTCAAAATATAAGCGATACCTGCGATGAGGAAATGAACAAGACCCAATGAGCCGAAATAGATCATTAATTGCAAAGACGGTACAGCGAGAAAATATACAACAATAAACGGTATACAATAGATCAAGGAATGCTTCAACAGTGAACGGAAATTTGTGCGACTTGACTGCACAATTTTTTCCGACTGAAGATAATAGTCGCCGATAAGGTGAGCGAAAAAAGCCGTCAAGATCAATTGGGTGAGCATTTTTCCTCCCACAAATGAATCAGATACTTTGAGATCAACTCCCGTGAATGTTTATAGTCAAAATAATGCGCTGATTTCAAACGATAGTGCATACTGGATTCGGTAATCCCGATTTTTTGGGCTGCTTCTTTTTGCAGAGAATCGGAATAAAGCAATAATCGGACCGCCTCAAATTGCTTTTTGGTCCAAGAAGATTCCAATAGAGATGTCAGTCCTAAATTGGCATTGATCAGATCAATCTCAAGATTGTCCGTACCCAAGGAAATCTTAATATCCTGAGAAAGACTTTTCCACCCTTTTTCTTTCTTGCGAATATCGTCGATCATTTCTCTTGCGGCATAATAGGCGGGGCCGTCGGCGCTGATCGCCTTCGATCGATCGATTTCCGTGGTAATTTTACCGATCCCGATCCCGACACGGATTTTTACCGGTCGCATCGAAAATCGGATATTGTCGATAATTTGGAAAATTCGGTCAGGTTTGTTCAGAACACCCTGAAATTCATCTCCCAATGTGATAATAAATTCGGCGGCTAAATCGTCCGAATATTTTTTGTTTGTTTCGGAAAGGATCGCATTCAATTTTTTTTGAATTTCATTCCTGTTGGAATACTTTCGCGATTTGATGATGTCTCCGATCAAAACGCAGTAATTATTTTCTTCCATCGAATTTTTCCCTCCGAAAAGACTTGAACAAGAATTGCCGTCCGCATCCTCGAATGAGATACCGGTCATTCTTCTCTAAAATCAGAGTATAACATACTATTCTGAAAACTTATAGGAATAAATCTAATTTTGAAAAATTGTAGGATTTACTGCTATTTTATAAACTTGAAGAATTAATTGCAAGTTTACTTCCGGAGCGAATCATTTAAACAGTCCGAAATTGATCGGTTTACGAATCTATCTTTAAATTCGATTTGCTTGTTTCAACCATTCAACCGTATCGGCGACGGTTCTCTCCATCGGTCTGGTTGTATAGCCGAGCTCACGGGTGGCTTTTTCATGAGAAAAGTCGGCATTAGCGGAGATAACATGTAAAGAATAAGGCGTATAAAGCGGCGGTTGCTTCAAATGTTTATAATACCTTTCAGCCAAGGGTGCCGTGGCTTTGGCTAAACTCATCGGAAGATATCTGTTTACCGCTTTTTTGCCGGTTACTTGACGGAATATCTCCAGCAACTGCGGAACGGAATAATACCGGTTGGAAAGGATATAACATTCTCCGCTGCGACCTCTTTCGATACAATTTAGGATGCCATCCGCGACGTCGCGCACATCCACAAAATCATATCCGCCTTTTACCGCCGCAAATAATTTTCCTTTATAGAAATCAATCAGCAATTGCGTCAAATATCCGTGACCGGAATCGTAAGGACCGCATATACCGGAAGGATGAACTATCGAAAGATTAAGTCCGTCCGCGGCGGCATTCAATGCCAGTTGCGTGGCTATAGCTTTTGTCCGGCTGTATAAACCGAAAACTTGATCGGGATTGAATGAAGTTATTTCTGCCATCGTCTGCCCTTTCGGAAGTTCGGGGATGGCGTGCACCGAGCTGACATAAATCATTCGGCTGATCGATTTTTCTTTGGAAAGCTCCAATATATTTTGGGTACCGATTACATTGACATCATAAACCGA
>JALHEL010000211.1 GCA_022837205.1 Leptolinea sp. | reverse complement strand
GGAACACAGGCAACCGTCAAGTCATTGACTCCGGTACAAGTGGAAGAAGCGGGCGCCACGCTGATTTTGGCAAATACCTATCACCTGTTTCTCCGTCCCGGAGATGATTTGATCGCGGAAATGGGAGGGCTGCATCGCTTTATGGATTGGCAGAAACCCATCCTGACCGACTCCGGCGGTTTTCAGGTTTTCTCATTAGACGGAATGCGTAAAATTGATGAAGACGGCGTAACCTTTAAAAGTTATATCGACGGGTCCGTTCACCGTTTCACCCCGGAAATATCCATAGCCGTTCAGGAAAATTTAGGCGCGGACATTATAATGGCTTTTGATGAATGCGCAAATCCGAAAGATTATGAATATAACATCCGCTCCATGGATCGCACCCATCGCTGGCTGCGGCGCTGCATCGATGCGAAAACCAATGATAAACAAGCGCTGTTTGGAATCGTGCAAGGCGGTATTTTCCCCGACCTAAGAACAAAATCCGCGGAATTTGTCAGCTCCTTTGATTTACCCGGGTTTGCGATCGGGGGTCTGTCCGTCGGTGAAACGAAGGAAGAAATGAATGCTGTTTTGGATATCGTCCCCGAAATTTTGCCCGAAAATAAACCGCGCTATCTGATGGGCGTCGGTTCCCCCGAAGATTTGATTAACGGAATTCTGCGCGGAGTGGATATTTTTGATTGCGTTCTGCCGACTCGGTTGGCAAGACACGGTTCAGCCATGAGTTTTACGGGGCGCATCAATTTAAACAATCAACAATACGCCCGCGATCCCCGCCCAATCGTCGAAAGTTGCGACTGTTACACCTGCCGGCATTTTTCACGCAGTTATATCCGCCACCTTTTAATTTCCAAAGAAATGCTCAGCGGCACCTTAATTTCCATTCATAATATTCATACACTGGAAGAACTCGTTCGCCAATCGCGGCGCGCGATCCTTTCGGGTACCTTCGGCCGATACGCGGAAGATTTCCTCACCGCATACGGTTCGAATTAACTCCACAATCGAAACGATTTTTCAGGCGGATCGTTCTTTCGGTTTCCAACCTAATTTCTGTAATATTTGTCGATCGGTTTCCGATAACTCGGCCCGATCCAATAATTCCGGCCGGCGTTCCAAAGTGCGTGCCAGCGATTGTTCGCGACGCCAGTTTTCGATGGCGGCATGGTTTCCGCTCAACAGTACGGAAGGTACTTCCCAGTCGCGGAAGACCGCGGGACGCGTATAGTGCGGATACTCTAATAACCCTTCCGAATGAGAATCGGTCATCGCTCCGTCCGGATCGCCTAAGACCCCCGGTATATTTCGGCTGATCGCATCGATCAGGACCAACGCAGGCAATTCCCCTCCGGTTAACACGAAATCACCGATCGATATTTCTTCCGTCGCCAAGTGGGTACGAATCCGTTCATCAAACCCTTCATAACGGCCGCATATCAATGCCAGATGAGGTTCCCGAGCCAATCTCTGAGCTGTTTTCTGATCGAATACCTTCCCCTGAGGCGTCAACAAAATAACCGGACAATCGGGTTTATCTCCTAAAACCGCTTCCACGGCATTGAAAACCGGTTCCGGTTTCATCACCATTCCGCCACCCCCGCCGTACGGCGGTTCATCCGTCACATGGTGTTTTCCCGGCGCCCAATCACGAATATCGTGGACGGCCACTTCGATCAACTGATTTTCCAATGCTTTTAATAAAATACTGCTGTTGAGGTAATCCTCAAATACACCGGGGAGTAACGTAAACACATCGAATTTCATACCCCCATTTTATGGTCGAAGGAAAACTTTGTAAATAGAGAAAATGTGATCACAAGAAATGTAAGAGTTTTATTAGAATCATAAATTTCACCTTGACAATCTCTTTTTAGCGGATTATTATATGTCGTGCATTAGCACTCAGTATTAAAGAGTGCTAAATTTAAGAAAAAGAACAATAAAAGCCATAGTTGGAGGAATAAAATGAATTTAAAACCATTAGGTAACCGATTAGTTGTAGAACCCATTGAGGAAGAGGAAATGACCGCCGGAGGGATTGTCCTTCCCGAAACCGCAAAAGAGAAACCCCAGAAAGGGAAAGTCATTTCTGCCGGTCCGGGCGACCGCAATGAAAAGGGTGATCGTATTCAAATGGATGTAAAAGCGGGTGATACCGTTCTGTTTGCTAAGTATGCGGGAACTGAAATTAAAGTCGACGGTAAAAAATTGTTAATCCTGCGGGAATCCGACGTCCTTGCAATAATCGACTAAATAAACCAATAGAACTCGAAGGAGAGAATAAACCATGGCAAAACAATTATATTTTGGTGAAGATGCACGAAAAAATCTAAAAGCTGGTATTGACGTCGTTGCTTCCGCAGTCGCAACTACACTCGGTCCCAAAGGCCGAAATGTGGCGATTGATCGAAAATACGGTTCTCCGACCGTAACTCACGACGGCGTTACTGTTGCAAAAGAAATTGAACTTCCCGACCCGTTTGAAAATATGGGTGCACAGCTTCTGAAGGAAGCCGCCTCCAAGACAAATGATATCGCCGGTGACGGTACGACAACCTCCACCGTTTTGGCACATGCGATCGTTTCCGAAGGTCTGAAATCACTGGCAGCCGGAGCCAATCCGATGCTGATTAAGAGGGGAATCGAATCCGCAGCGAAAGTTGTATCGGATGAAATCAAGGCTCAGTCCATTAAAATTACAACCAAACATGACATTGCAAACGTAGCGACTATTTCGGCTCAAGACGAGACAATCGGATCCTTAATCGCCGATGTGATGGATAAAGTCGGTAAAGACGGTGTGATCACTGTCGAAGAATCGAAAGGTCTTGAATTCGAAACAGAATACGTAGAAGGAATGAAATTCGATCGCGGTTATATCAGTTCCTACTTTATGACCGACACGGATAAGATGGAAGCCGTTATCAACGATCCTTATATCCTGATTTATGACAAGAAAATTTCCGCGGCCCAGGATTTGGTTCCGATTCTCGAAAAACTGGTTCAGACCGGTAAACGGGATCTGGTGATCATTGCCGAAGATGTCGACGGCGAAGCCTTAGCCACTTTGGTATTGAACAAACTACGCGGCATGCTGAATGTTTTGGCTGTCAAAGCTCCCGGCTTCGGTGATCGCCGCAAGGAAATGTTACAGGATATCGCAATTTTAACCGGCGCTTCCGTCATTTCCGAAGAAACAGGCCGTAAATTAGAAACCGCACAGCTTTCCGATCTCGGCCGCTGCGAAAAGGTAATTTCCGATAAAGACAATACGACCATTGTCGGCGGTAAAGGCGATGCCGGCGAGATTAAAGCCCGTATTGATCAGATTCGTGTTGAAATCGATAAGACTACCAGCGATTACGATCGAGAAAAGTTACAGGAACGCTTGGCGAAATTATCCGGTGGCGTTGCGATCATTCGCGTCGGTGCCGCAACCGAAGTCGAACTGAAAGAAAAGAAACACCGTGTTGAAGACGCTCTTTCGGCAACCCGTGCGGCAGTCGAAGAAGGCATTGTTCCGGGTGGCGGCGTGGCACTGCTCAACGCGATTCCGAAGGTCGAAGCACTGAAATTCAAGGATGAAGATGTTCAGACCGGTGTTAATATTGTCCGCAAAGCTTTGACGGTTCCTACTCATCGAATCGTCGAAAACGCCGGAAAAGACGGATCGGTTGTTATCGCGAATATCCGTGCCCAACAAAAAGCCAAGAAGTCCAAGTTGATCGGCTATGATGTGCTGAAAGACGAGTATGTCGATATGGTTGATGGCGGTGTAATCGATCCGGCAAAAGTGACCCGCGGGGCACTTGAAAACGCAGCCTCTATCGCCGCGATGATCCTGACGACCGAAGCGTTGATTAC
>JALHEL010000210.1 GCA_022837205.1 Leptolinea sp. | reverse complement strand
GAATGGGGAATTATCGGATTGTTGCATGATTTGGATTATGAGCTGTATCCCGATGAACATTGTATAAAAGTTCAGGAGATCCTGAGAGAAAAAGGTTTCCCGGAAGAGTTTATTCATGCGGTTGCAAGTCATGGTTATGGGATTTGTTGCGATGTCGAGCCGGTCACGAATGCCGAAAAAGTGTTATTTACAATTGATGAACTGACCGGTTTGATTTATGCGGCCGCTTTAATGCGCCCATCTAAAAGTGTGATGGACCTTGAGACAAAATCGGTTATGAAAAAGTTTAAATCTCCCGCATTTGCGGCCAACGTCAATCGGGATCTCATTCGCGAAGGGGCGGAAAAATTGGGAATGCCATTGGAAGATGTGATTACCGAGACGATTTTGGGAATGCGAGAAATTGCCCCATTGATCGGTTTGGAAGGGGAAATTACCGATAAATAAAGGAGAAAAGGAGAGTAAACCAAGATGAAAGTATTGCTGATTAATGGAAGTCCTCACGAAAAGAATTGCACTTATACGGCTTTGAAGGAAGTCGCTGATGCGATTGAAAAGGAAGGAATTGAAACCGAGATATTTCATGTCGGGAATAAACCGATCAGCGGTTGCATTGTCTGCGATTATTGTAAGCGAACAAGAAAAAACAGGTGTTCCATCGATACCGATTCGGTCAATGAAGCTTTGGAGAAATCGAAGGAAGCCGACGGATTTATCTTCGGCTCTCCCGTCCACTTTGCTTCGGCATCTGGAGCCATTACCAGTTTTATGGATCGAATATTTCGTGCCGGCATTTATTTGGAATATAAACCGGCTGCGGCGGTTGTGAGCTGCCGCAGAGGAGGCGCAACCTCAACGTTTGATCAACTGAATAAATATTTTACGATTCGAAACATGCCGGTCGTCTCATCGCAATATTGGAATATGGTCCATGGAAATACGCCGGATGAAGTACGGCAAGATCTGGAAGGAATGCAGACAATGCGTACTCTCGGTAGAAATATGGCATGGATGTTGAAATGTATCGAAGCCGGAAAAGCCGCCGGTATCTCGATTCCTGTAGCGGAAAAAGCCGTCGTGACAAATTTTATCCGCTGATGTCTTATGGAAACGAAGAGAGCCGCCATCGTTTTGGATGGCGGTTCTCTTATTTTAATTTCATTCGATGGGTTTCATTTTTCGTAAACCCGCTCAACTTGAATTGTTGCTTGGCTTGTCGTTCAGCAGATATAATTGTTTTGTAGATTATTTACCTATTCGGAATAACCAATCGGAGTATAAATGAATCCAAAAATCGTTGTAGCCGGCCATGTTTGTGTAGATCTCACACCGGTTATCCCCCATCAAGCGGTCGAAAAAATCGATCAAATTCTCATACCGGGGAAATTAATCAATACCGACGGATTATCTGTATCGGCAGGCGGTGTGGTCTCCAATACCGGTTTAGCTTTGAAAAAATTAGGCGCGAATGCGGAGCTGATGGGGAAAATCGGAGAGGATTTTTTGGGAGACCTGCTGCTGGATATTTTTCGGCGGTACGGATGCGAACAAGGCATGATTCGTTCGAGGGATTCGGCAACCTCTTACACGCTTGTTTTGGCAATTCCCGGATTAGACAGAATTTTTCTTCATGATCCCGCTTCCAATGATTCTTTTTGTTATGATGATTTAAATTTTGCGCATATTCAAGATGCAACTGTTTTTCATTTCGGATATCCTCCGTTGATGAAGCGTATTTACCGGAATAACGGCGAAGAACTGGTTCGGATATTTAAGAAAGTTAAAGAATATAACGTCGCCACGTCATTGGATATGGCAGCTATCGATCCGAATTCCGATGCCGCAAAAGAGGATTGGCAAAAGTTGATTCGGGAGGTTATCCCATATGTGGATTTCTTTTTGCCGAGTATGGAAGAATTGTGCAGCATGATCAATCCACCGCTTTTTACAGAATGGACGAGACGGGCGAAGGGCAAAGATTTGACTGAGGTAATATCGCCGAAAGAAGTTGAACCGTTGGCGGATCAATTGCTGTCATGGGGAGCAAAAGCGGTCTTAATCAAGTGCGGTGCACCCGGAATTTTATTAAAAACCGGTTCCGTTTCTCAAATCAGACAAATCGGAGGGAACCTGATCACCGATCCGGACGAATGGGCGAATTTGTCTTATTTCGAAATGAGCTACAAACCGGAAAAAATCCTCTCGGGCACGGGAGCGGGAGATACCTGTAATGCGGCTTTTTTGCTGTCGGTTTGCCGCGGATATCCCTGGCGACGCTGTTTGCAGTTGGCCGCCGGGACGGGTGCTTCTTGTGTCGAAGGATATGATTCACTCAGCGGTCTGAGATCTTTTGAGGAACTGGAAAAAAAGATTGATAACGGTTGGCAGAAGGTCGAATGGATCCATTAAACAGAGTTTAATCCGAGAACACAAAAGGGAGGTATCGAAAATGGAAAAAGAAGAAATTCAAAAAGAAATTCCTTATTGGAATTACCCGCAGGAAAAAATCACCGAAATGTTAAAAAGTGATCCTGATTCGGGGTTGACGGAGGCTGAAGCCGAAAACCGATTAAGAGAAACGGGATTGAATGTTCTCAAAGAGAGGCAAAAATTAACCCCGTTGGATCTCCTTCTTAATCAGTTTAAAAGTCCTATTTTGTTGATTTTATTAATCGCGACCGTTATTTCCGCGGCATTAGGGAACTGGGTGGACGCAATCATTATCTTTGTGATTATCTTGTTCAGCGCAGTTCTCTCTTTTGTCCAGGAATTCAATGCCGATAAAGCGGCTGAAATGATGCAAATGCGATTAAAAATCAAGACCGATGTCATTCGGGAGGGTAAGAAAAAGTCTGTCCCGGCAGAAGTGATTGTGCCCGGAGATATCATCGAGCTTTCAGCCGGCAGTATTATTCCCGCAGATGCGATTATCCTCCGAGCGGAAGATTTCTTTGTGAACCAATCCGTATTAACCGGCGAAACTTTTCCTGTTGAAAAAACAGCGGGAACATCGGCTGAAAATGCCGAGTTGGAAGCGATGAATAATGTCGTTTTTATGGGTACGACGGTCAGTTCCGGATATGCCAGATGCATCGTTATGAAGACGGGGTCGGCAACGGCTTTCGGGCAGGTCGCCAAACGAATGGTTTTGAAGCCACCCGCAACCGAGTTCGAGCGCGGTGTCAATAAGCTCAGTTACCTGTTGACTATTGTGATGTTGGTTTTAGTGTTGATCATTTTTGCCGCAAATATTTATTTTCGCCGTCCGGTTCTCGATTCGTTAATTTTTTCGATCGCCTTAGCCGTCGGATTAACACCGCAGCTCTTACCTGCGATTATCAATATTAATCTCTCCAAAGGTTCTCAAGCAATGGCAAAAAGAGGTGTTATTGTACGCCGATTGGAAGCTATTGAAAACTTCGGCAGCATCGATATTCTTTGCACGGATAAAACGGGGACATTGACCGAAGGTGCGGTTACGTTAAGCAGCGCTCTGGACGTACAGGGAAAAGAATCGGAAGATGTCCTTCGATCGGCCGTATTGAATGCCGGATTACAAGCCGGAATGGTGAACCAATTGGATGAAGCAATTTTGAAAAAAGAAAGTCTGCCGGAATCCGGAATTGAAAAATTAGATGAGATTCCATATGATTTTATCCGCAAGCGTTTGAGCGTTTTGGTCCGCGAAGGCGATGAAATTTCTTTGATCATGAAAGGATCGGTTAAAGATGTTTTGGCTGTCTGCAATCAAGCTCGTATGGATCAACAGACGGTTCCGCTGACACCGGAGCTGATTCATCAAGACACCGGAGCTGATTCATCAAATCGAAGAAAAGATGGCCGAATGGAATTCCGAAGGGAATCGAGTCTTGGGTGTAGCGGTTAAATCAGTCCGGGAACATACCCATAACTTGACAAAAGAAGATGAAACGGACATGGTTTTTATCGGTTTTCTTTTATTTTTTGATCAACCGAAAGCCGATGCGATTCAAACCATCGTCGATCTCTCCGAGTTGGGGATTAATTTGAAAATTATTACCGGAGATAATGTTAATGCCGCGAAGTTTATTGCCAATGCTGTAGGAATGAAAAAAGTCAGTGCCGTGACCGGCTCGGAATTGAATAATATGACGGATGAAGCTCTTTGGCATATCGCCGAAAAATCCAATGTGTTTGCCGAAGTGAATCCCAATCAAAAAGAACGAATTATTTTGGCGTTGAAAAAGAACGGACATGTGGTCGGTTATATGGGGGACGGTATTAATGATGCGCCCTCATTGCATAGCGCGGACGTGGGGATATCGGTAGATAATGCAGTCGATGTCGCAAAGCAAGCAGCCGATTTTGTCCTGATGAAGAAGGATTTGACGGTTTTGAAAGACGGAATCATCGAAGGGAGAAAGACTTTTGCCAATACATTGAAATATGTATTTATGGCCGTGAGCGCTAATTTCGGCAACATGTTCAGTATGGCTATCGCTTCCCTATTTTTATCCTTCTTACCGATGCTGCCGAAGCAGTTGCTTTTGATTAATACGCTTACGGATTTACCCGAAATGACTATTGCAACGGATAATGTCGATCCGATTTACATAAATCGACCGCATCGCTGGAATATTACATTTATCCGACGATTTATGTTGGTATTCGGGACTCTTTCTTCTTTGTTTGATATAACAACCTTCGTCATCCTGTTGGGTATTTTCAAGGCTGATGAGCAGCTCTTTCATTCGGGATGGTTTGTTGAATCGATTATTTCCGCAATTTTGGTGGTCTTGGTTCTGAGAACTCAGCAACCGATCGGGAAAAATCATCCTTCTGTCACGATGTTGCTGGTCACGATATTAGTCGCGGCGATTGCCATTTATTTGCCTTACTCTCCGATAGCGGGTATTTTGGGCTTTATTCCGATCCCGTGGACGGCAATGTTGGGAATTTTCGTAATCGCGATTGTTTACTTTTTTGCAGCCGAATATACCAAACGAAGATTTTATCAAAAGTATCAACCGTAGCGATTTTCTTGTTTGTTATTGAAAATTTAAGAAAGAATCGGTCTATACCATAAATAAACCGATTCTTTTTATTTAATTTGTAGAATCAAAGAAAAAATAAACTTGGAGGAATATGAAAAAATTGATTCATATCTTGATTATTTTCTGTATGTTGGCTTTTCTTGGCAGTCAATATATGGCACAAAATGGAAACGTTCTTTCTGTATTTGCACAAACCGAAACCGGCACCGTTCTTGAAGAAGAGGATGTCGCGGCAGAGGATGGAAACGAACCGGCAATAACTTCCGTTGATAAGGTTGATTTTTCCGATACGCATGAGGATGCTTCCGATGCGGAATGGAGTGAAGCTGATGCCATATCCATTCAATTAAACGGAGATTCCATTTCGGCTGAAAACGAAAGTGTGGTGATCGACGGAACGACAGTGACAATTGTTACCGCCGGAAGTTATCTGATTCAGGGAAAGCTGAATGACGGACAGATTGTCGTAAACTCCGAAGATGAAGGACCGATTAAATTGATTTTGAATAATGTAGAAATAACCGGTTCAAAAAATGCCGCGATCATGATTGAAAATGCCGATAAGGCAATAATTATTCTGACTGATGGGAGCACAAATATTTTAAATGATGCATCTGAAACAGCAAATGGAGCGACAGATGAGAACAGAGCTGACGCGGCTCTTTACAGCAAAGCGGATTTATCCATATATGGTTCCGGATCATTGGTTGTCGACGGAAATTATAAAGACGGTATTTCCGTTAAGGATGGACTGATCATCGGCAGCGGTGATATAACGGTTCAGGCAGTCGAAGACGGAATCTATGGAAAAGATTATCTTGTTGTCGGAGATGGACGGGTAACTGTCACCGCCGGAAAAGATGGATTGAAGTCGGAAAACGAAGACGATGCTTCCCAGGGATTTATTGAAATCCGTGGNNNGTCAATCCGAATGAGGAAATTTCCGGCAAAGGGATTAAAGCCTCAGGAACGATACAAATTGATGGTGGTACGATATCCGTGGATGCCTCTGACGATGCCATTCACTCCGATACAAAGGTAATTATCAACGACGGCAGTTTTTCGCTTGCCAGCGGAGATGACGGAATCCATGCGGATACCGAGATCGAAATCAACAATGGTCAAATTTTGATTAAACAATCCGAAGAGGGAATCGAAAGTGCGGTTATAACGATTAATTCGGGGACAATTGACATTACTTCGAAAGATGACGGGATGAATGCCTCGGACGGAAGCGGTGAAGAAAGGATGGGACCGGGAGGAAGCGATTTCTTTGGCGGAAGAGGTATGGGACAACGGCCTGTTGACCGCGGCCAGGCTCCGGAAAATATGGATGCCGTACAAAATCCGATTGCGCCTCAATCACCTGACATAAATAACGGCGAAAATCAATCTGCCTCTTCCATAATGCTTACGATCAACGGCGGTTTAATAATTGTCAACGCCGGGGGTGATGGAATCGATTCGAACGGTTCAATCGATATGAGCGGCGGAACCGTATTGGTCAACGGTCCGACCAACAGCGGAAACGGCGCATTAGACTATATGGGGACGTTTGATTTATCCGGAGGGACTGTTGTTGCCGCCGGCAGTGCCGGAATGGCACAGGGAAGCAGCGCGGATTCGTCTCAAAATTCGATCATGATGAACTTCGATGCGGTACAAGAAGCAAATACCTTGTTCAGTATTCTTGATCAAAACGGGAATGTGGTCCTTGCTTTTGAACCGGTGAAACAATATCAATCCGTCTTTTTGTCCACCCCGGTATTAAAGGCCGGTGAGACTTATACGGTCCGGTTAGGCGGAACTTGTAACGGTACGGAACAGGATCATCTGTATACGGATGGAACTGTCATTGACGGTACTGTGTATACAACGTTTGAAATGGCAGAAGGCACAACTCAAATCGGAACTTTTGCCGGAAGGGGGATGATGCGAAAATAAAATCAAAACGAGTATCTACGAAAAGTAAACCATTTTCGCTTATCGAGACCTTATCATCTATGGTAATTAGGATGAAGGGAGAAAAAACAGAACAACGGTTCCGAGTGTATTTGTCGAACAACTCGGCATGAACGATATGATCCCGGAGACGATGAAAAAATCAGAGGCAAACAGCTCGATACAAAACCGGTCGGTGTTCATGATTTCAATGGTTATCGTCTTTAGGCTTTTCTTCCGCTTCTTGGCGAATTGCTCAGCACCGTTTTGCAGAGTGCGAAAAAGGATAGATGTTATGGGAATTTTCAGAAAAAAATATAAATGGGGTGTGATATACACGATTTTATTGATAGCGTTTACCGCTTATGTCGTGCTGGACACCTTTGTTATCGCAAGGGTTTATGCTAAAGTCCCATCGGTAGAAAACGCCGGAATACAAAACGCTTCCGAATCAACTTTGTCAGCAAACCCGGTAATGGAATCAACATCGCAAGCAACTCCGAAGGAAATCGCTGGGCAGAATAACACGATGCCGTTTACCGGCACGGTTGTGATTACAGATAATTCCTATATTGACCGGAATATCCGTATTACTATCACGAAATACCGGGAATACGATACGACCATCTATGTCGCCGACGTTTGGGTTTCATCGGCGGAATACCTGCAAACAGCATTTGCTCGGGGCGCATTCGGCAGAAACATCACCGAGAATACTTCAACGATCGCAAAGGCTAACAATGCGATTCTGGCTATTAACGGTGATTATTATGGAGCTCAGACAAAAGGCTATGTTTTGAAAAACGGAGTGCTTTACCGTGAATCTGCATCGGGAAATAAGGAGGATTTGGTCATATGGGCAGACGGTTCGTTTGAAATCATCACGGAAGGTGAGGTCACGGCACAGACGCTTGCGGAAGATGGAGCCCTTCAGGTTCTCTCCTTTGGCCCGGCGCTTATCATGGACGGCGCAATCGTTGTTTCGGAAAATGAGGAGGTTGGTAAGGCGAAAGCCAGCAACCCGAGAACCGCCATCGGAATTATTGACGAATTGCATTATCTCTTTGTTGTATCGGATGGACGTACCAGTACGAGCGAAGGGCTTTCACTTTACCAGCTCGCCGAGTTTATGCAGGGGCTTGGCGCTGATGTTGCCTATAATCTGGATGGCGGCGGATCCTCAACCATGGTCTTTAACGGTGAGGTCATCAATAACCCGACAACAAACGGCAACATCATCAAGGAAAGGAGTGTGAGTGACATTGTCTATATCGGATACTGAACCGGGAAAGAGGAATATGCGCAAAATCAGTTTAATCTATTTGCTGGTTGCGATATTTTGTGCATTGTTTGGCATAATCTACGAGCAATTTAGTCATGGAGTCTACTCCGGTTATATGATTTTCGCTTTTGCTTTCCCGTTAGTCGGGGGGACATTCCCATTTGCAATCTTATCGTTATTTACTCATGGTCTTTTACCCGGCAGGTTGCCGCGTTTTCTGTACAACGCCGGCATCGCCGCGCTGACAGTTGGCAGCATGATGAAAGGTGTTTTGGAAATCTACGGAACGACAAACGATCTATTAATAATTTACCGGTTTGCTGGATTTGTTCTTGTCGGGACCGGCTTGATGATTTACGCTGCCGAATTGCTGTCAGCCAGAAAATCACATTATGAAAAGAACGATTCGAATGAAACCCAACAATAAAAAAGGAAAACGGTTCCGGTGATAAATCTGACGCCGGCCTTGGCCGGATACGGAGGCGTATCAGACAATACCCAATGCTGTCCAAGCATATTACTATCGGAAGCGGCGGATAAACAAGCGCTGTAATGAACAATGAAACCGGGGATACGTCGAAGAAGAGTGTGGTTTCTCCCGGGGAACGCATGTATGCCACATAAGATTGAGTTAGGCGGCTTAACCGCACCGGTGAATGAGAGCGAATCTACGGAGATGAGCGATACTGTCACCGTTTTCTGAAAAATTCACGCGATTACTGCCACGTCAGATTTTCGGGGTTGTTCCTTTCTTAAATGCCCCGATTCAAGGCCG
>JALHEL010000209.1 GCA_022837205.1 Leptolinea sp. | reverse complement strand
GCCGATCACATGATTGAAAACGGAATCGGTATTTTCGATTTACCTTTGGGTGTCGCGCAAAATTTTATGGTTAACGGCCGCTCTGTTTGGGTTCCGATGGTGATCGAAGAATCCTCGGTTATCGCAGCGGCTTCCAACGGGGCAAAAATTGTGCTGCAGAATGGCGGGTTCACGGCGAAAGCAGACCCTCCCCGGATGATCGGACAAATTCAGGTGATTAACGTTCCCGATCCGGTGCCGGCAAAGAGGAAAGTTCTTCGTCACAAACAGGCTTTGATCGCGAAACTGAATGAAAATCGCCCTTCTCTGGTAAACAGAGGGGGTGGCGTTTTGGATTTATCCGGCAAAATATTTCGAAAATCCGCGGTTGGACCGATGTTGGTTTTTTATCTCACAATCGATGTGCGGGATGCCATGGGAGCAAACCTGATCAATTCGGCGTTGGAAGAGATCGCTCCGGATATTGCGAAACTTACCGCGGGAGATATTCGGATGTGCATTTTATCGAATTATGCGGATAAACGGTTAGTACATGCATCCTGTACGATACGACCGGAAACGCTTGCCAAAGAAGGGCAGGCAGGCGAAGAAGTGGTTGATCGAATTTTAGCGGCGAATGCCTTGGCGGAAGTCGATCCATATCGTGCGGTAACGCACAACAAAGGAATAATGAATGGTGTGGATGCCGTCGCTATCGCGACCGGGAACGATTGGCGCGCGGTAGAAGCGGGAGCGCATAGTTGGGCTTGCAAAAAAGGTAAAATTCGACCGTTAAGCTCTTGGACGAAAGATTCCGACGGTTCCTTACACGGTGAATTGGAGATGCCTTTGGCTGTCGGAATTGTCGGCGGAGCTACCCGCGTTCACCCATTGGCTCAATTTAGTATCCGGATGATGCAAATCCGAACATCCCGTGAATTGGCTGAAATCATTGCTTGTGTGGGGTTAGCCCAGAATTTGGCTGCGTTACGTGCTCTTTCAACGGAAGGTATTCAAAAAGGTCATATGGCACTTCATGCCCGCCAGATTGCCATAACAGCCGGAGCTCAAGGCGCGGATATCGATCGGGTTGCGGAAACGATGTGTAAAGAGGGAAATATCGCTGTGGATCATGCAAAGGAGATTTTGAAACGAAATGAAATTACTAATTCCTGAAAATCCGGTTGGAATTATCGGTTACGGTGCCTATATTCCTCGCTATCGTATTCGGGCATCCGAAATCTCTCGGGTATGGCATGGGGATTCGGAAGGGACGCCGATTAAAGAAAAATCCGTCCCGGGAATGGATGAAGACACCATTACCATGTCTATTGAAGCTGCCCGTAATGCGTTGGCACGGGCAGGTATCCCGGCAACCGAATTACGGGCAGTATGGATCGGTTCGGAGTCTCATCCGTATGCGGTCAAACCGAGCGGTACGGTGGTGGCGGAAGCCATCGGTGCGGATGTTTCCGTTTTGGCTGCGGATTTTGAATTTGCCTGTAAAGCCGGCACCGAAGCGATGATTGCCGGAATGGGCTTGGTCGGCTCGGGTATGGGAAAGTACGCTCTGGCAATCGGAATGGATACCGCTCAAGGAAAACCCGGTGATGTCTTGGAATATACCGCGGCAGCGGGCGGTGCGGCGGTCATTTTGGGACCGGCGGATGAAGCATTGGCAACGATTGATGCCGCTTATTCTTTCGTGACCGACACGCCGGATTTTTGGCGGCGCCAAAGCGAAAAATATCCGGAACACACTCAACGTTTTACCGGTGAACCGGCTTATTTTAATCATTTGGAGCATTCGATTCAAACCTTTTTTGATGAAACCCATACGAAAGCTTCCGATTATCGTTACGCTGTTTTTCATCAGCCGAACAGTAAATTTCCCGTTAAACTTGCCAAACAATTCGGCTTTAAGAAAGAACAATATGAAACGGGACTCTTGTCCCCGATGATCGGTAATACTTATTCGGGCGCGGTCCTGTTGGGACTTTCGACGATTTTCGATATCGCGCAGCCCGGGGATCGAATTTTGGCTGCCAGTTTTGGCTCGGGAGCGGGATCCGATACGTTTTCACTTGTCGTAACCGATGCGATTTTATCCAGAAGAAACAAAGCTCCGAGCACGCAAAAGTATATCGATCGAAGAACCGAAATCGATTACGCTATGTATGCCCGTTATCGGAATCAGTATTTGATGAAATAAAGAGGAAGATTATTTTGAACAGAATTGATCACAGACAGCGACCCGTTATTTTAGGCACCGGAATTTTACCGATTGGACAACATTGGGAAATATCACTCCGGCAACTGGGCGGCCGAGCGGTTCGGATGGCGCTTCAGGATGCCGGAAATCCCAAGCCGGATGCGATTTATATCGGGAACGGATTGGGAACCATTCTTTCCCATCAGGCTAATTTGGGTGCTTTGATTCCCGAATTTGCCGGTTATCCCGGGATTGAAAGCTGCACTTTTGAGGCAGCCGGCGCTTCCGGTGCAGCCGCTTTTCAAGCCGCCTGTTTTGCGGTCGAATCCGGTTATGTGGACGTTGCGGTTGCATTGGGGGTGGAAAAGATTACGGAATGCGAGGATCGGACAGCGGAAGCGGCGATGAATCTTGCGTTGAATTACGAATTTGAAAGCAGTCAAGGGCTGACGGTAAAGACCGAGGCGGCACTGATTGCCCAACGATATCTCTATGAATGGCATCTGAAACGCGAGATCTTTCAAAATGTCGCACTCAATTCCTATCAAAATGCCCGAGGAAACCTCAACGCATTTGCTCGAAATATCGATGAAAAAGCATACCAAAAACAACCGATGATCTCTGGACCTTTGGGCCTTTATGATATCGCCGCGCAAAATGACGGCGCAGCGGCGGTTGTATTGACTCGAGAAGAATTGGTTCCGGCGGAAGAACAGGATCGATTGATAATCGTTTCCGGAAGCGGAAACGCCATCGCATCGTTGGCACTTCACGATCGTCATGACTTTCTCCATTGGTCGGCTGCCGGTCAATCCGCGGCCACTGCATTAAGGCAGGCGGACCTGTATCTTTCCGATATCGACATATTTGAAATTTGGGATGGCACCGTCATGGATGTCATTTTATCTCTTGAATCAATCGGCATCTGTCAAGAAGGGAAAGGTTGGCAAATCGATTCATTGCCACTGAATGTTACGGGCGGGTGTTTGGGACGCGGAAATCCGCTCGGAGCTTCCGGCATGTACCAGATTGCCGAGGTGGCTCGATTTTTACAGGAACAAAAATTGGAGAACGGTATTCATCGGAATGCTTTGATCCAAGCAATCGGCGGATATGGCGCAACCGCTGTCACACACATTTTACGGTCATAAAAGAACTATCAAAAACTATCATGATAGTTTTTGTTTTTCTTTTTTACTTATACTACTGAACGTTGTATGCGGAAGGAGCAATCGAAATTCCTTCTGATATGAAGTCTGAAATCTTTTGAAAGCAGATAATAAAGATTTCAAAAATGAGGAGAAAAAATGGAATCACCACGTCATTGGCGTTTGAAGAAACAGAGATATGCCCTGATCGGAGAGGAATGCCCCCATTGTAAGGCAAAAATATTCCCGCCACGGGATGTCTGCCCGGAATGCGGTTTGGAAGCAAAAACAGCTTACCAATTCAGCGGGAAAGGAAAGGTATACTCATATACCACGATCAATGAAGCACCCTCCGGCTTTCAGGATATGTCTCCCTATGCAATTGCATTGGTTAAATTGGAAGAAGGACCGATTGTTACAGCCCAATTGACTGATTTGGGCGATGAATCCGTTTGGGTCGGAATGCCTGTTGAGATGGTTACCCGGAAGCTCCGTAACGACGGCGATGAACGGGGAGTTATCCTATACGGATACAAATTTC
>JALHEL010000208.1 GCA_022837205.1 Leptolinea sp. | reverse complement strand
AAGGTCGAGCAGGAATTAAGAGAGTATAAAGAGGAACTTGAAACGCGCGTTGAACAACGGACGCAGGAACTGAAACAATCGGAGGAAAAATACAGAGCACTCGTCAGCCACGCTCAGGTAGGCATTGGCATTCATAAAAAAGGACGGATGATTTTTACCAATGAGCAATTCAGAGCAATGCTGGGATATACGGAAGAAGAGATGACGAATATGGAAATCGCTCAATTAATTCATCCGGATGAAGTGAAGTTGGTATTAAAAAGGGCTTGGGATCGTTATAACGGTAAAGATGTTATAGACACATATGATATTCAGTTTCTCAAAAAAGATGGCAGTGTTTTGCCCGCTATTATCAGCAACGTAGTAATCGATTATCAGGGAGAGAGGGCGACGCTTTTAACCGTTGTGGACACTACGGAAACAAAAATGCGTAGAGAGCTCGAAATTGCCAATCAGGAATTGGAAATGTTCGCTTATTCCGTTTCACATGATCTCAGGGCTCCTCTCAGAACGATTGATGGGTTCAGTCAGGCATTATTGGAAGATTATCAAGATAAGCTGGATGAGGAAGGAAAAGATTATTTAATGCGGATTCGGGCTGCCAGCCAACGAATGGGGTTGCTCATCAATTCGATTCTTCAGCTGTCTCGATTGGGCAGAAGTGAAATGAGACTTGAAGAAGTGGATTTGAGCGGGTTAGCGCAGAATATCGCCGCAGAATTGGAGACAAATGACCCGGATCGAAAGGTAGACTTTGTAATTGAAGAAGACGTAAAAGGAATCGGCGATAAGACACTTTTGCGGGCTGTGATGGAGAATCTGCTCGGAAACGCATGGAAGTTTACTCAAAAACAGGCCGAAGCGAAAATAGAGTTCGGTAAGACGGAGAAAGAAGGCAAGACGATTTATTTTATACGTGATAACGGTGTGGGCTTTGATATGAAATATGCGAATAAGCTTTTTATTCCGTTTCAGCGTCTTCACAGTGACTCGGAATTTGCCGGCACGGGTGTCGGGCTGACTTTGGTTCAGCGGATCGTCCGCCGCCATGGAGGAGATATTTGGGTAGAAAGCGCTGTTGAGAAAGGCGCGACTTTTTATTTTACTCTTGAAAGATGAAATAAAATGCTAGTAAAATTAATATTTGGAAAAATTATTTTCGAAACCCTGTATTGAAACGAGAATACAGAAAGAAACGTTGGTCAATCGGTATACACTGCTATAACGCAGAAAGGAATCGATCAATATATGAAACGAATAATTATGTTGGTTGAAGATAATCCTGACGATATAACGTTGGCAAAACGGGTCTTTCGAAAGTGCAATTTGACGGATAATGTTGTCGTCACCCGGGACGGAGTTGAAGCCCTTGAATATCTGTTGAAGAAGGATGAGGATGACGACGATCGGAGCACCTCCGATTTACCCGCGGTGATTTTAATGGATTTGAAGATGCCCAGAATGGATGGGATTGAAACCTTAAAGGTCTTGCGAAGCAGCCGCAAAACAGCATACATACCGGTTGTGATGTTAACCTCTTCCGATGAAGAACGGGATATTCGGCAATGTTATCAATGCGGGGCGAATAGCTATATTCGAAAACCGATCGATTTTGATCGATTTTCAGAGGTGATGCAATTATTAAGTGTTTATTGGTTGACTATCAACGAATTACCCGGAGAAAAAGGAATCTGAATGGATAAAAATTTAAAAGTGTTAATAATTGACGATTCAATGGACGATACGCTCTTGATCATCCGGGAGTTACGTCGCGGAGGGTATCAACCCGAATATGAGAGAGTGGAAAATGCCCCGGAAATGCGCTCGGCATTGTTGAAAAAAGATTGGGATCTGATCCTCTCAGATTACAACATGCCTCATTTCAGCACAACGGAGGCTTTGTCTATATTGAAAGAATATAATATCGATATTCCTTTTATCCTCGTGTCCGGAGCAATCGGAGAAGAAAATGCGGTTCAATTGATGAAAGAGGGCGCTCATGATTATGTGGTAAAAGACCATCTCGTTCGACTCGGGCCGGTTGTCGAGCGCGAACTTCAGGAAGCTCGTGAGCGAAAATCTCGCCAAATAGCTGAAAAACGATATCGGGAGTCCGATTTTATTGTTAATGCATCGAACGATATGATGGCTCTCGTCAACAGCGATTATATTTACGAATCCGTCAATAAGAGCTTTTATAGAGCGTTTCATAAGAATGTCGGTAATGATGTTGTGGGCTATTCCATCGGTGAGGTATGGGGAGAAGAAATTTTCCGAAATGTTTTTAAGGATAAATTTGACCGGTGCTTGAAAGGCGAACAAATCAGGGACGAGCTCTATCTGTCGATTCCGGCGAAAGGAAAACAATGTTTTGAAATTGTTTATTCGCCATATCGGGATAGCGGCGGCACTATTACTCATGTAATTGTTATTATGCATAATATTACCAATCGGAAAATGGTGGAACAGGAACTCCAACAGAGTTACCAAAAACTTCAAAAAACATTGGAAGAGACCGTACAAACACTTTCTTCAATGGTTGAAATGCGAGATCCCTATACAGCCGGTCATCAAAAAAGAGTCGCCGAAATCGCTCAAGCCATAGCGAAAAGAATGAATCTGAGTGAAGAACGGGTCGAATGTATCCGCATTGCCTCTTTATTGCATGATGTCGGAAAAATTTGTGTTCCGGCTGATATCCTTGCCAAGCCGGGACATCTCACCAAGCTTGAATTTGAACTGATTAAAGAGCATTCTCAGACCGGGCATGATATTTTGAAAAATATTGAATTTTCTTCACCGATCGCCGAAATAGTGCTCCAACATCACGAAAGAATCGACGGATCCGGATATCCGCGAGGGCTTAAAGGGGATGAGATTCTGCTGGAAAGCAGGATTATCGGTGTCGCGGATGTGGTCGAAGCAATGACTTATCATCGACCTTACCGGGAAGCTTTGGGGCTGGATGCGGCTCTGGCGGAAATTCAAAAGAACCGGAATATTCTATTTGATCCGGAAATTGTCGATGATTGTACAAAAGTTTTTCGCGAGGAAAAACTCGAATTAAGCATTGATTAAAACCGGTTAATTGTGATTCATTTGAAAAAAAGATTTTGTTAGTCAAAAAACTTCTGCAGCGGAACGGGGAAGTTACGTTAACTGTTAAAAAAGAGTTTGGTTTACCGGATAACAGCTGAAATCGTCCCTGTCCCAATGTATTTCGTATAGCTATTTTCTAATAACAGATTTTCACTTAAGAATTTCGGATTAATATCCGAATCAAACAAAAGACAGAGGAAATATTTTACTTTTCCCGACTCTAAAAATATCGGTAAGTTGGGGTTACAATTTATTAATAGATAAAAAATCAGTATATTCGTTGCACTGGTTGAATCGCTTTTTATTCGGAATATGGCATAAATAAAATAAAACCGTAAGTATTTTGAATGGGATTTTTCGATGAATCAGCGATCAACAGCCCCGGCGTTTCTATCTCCATTCCAATGAAGATAAATTCGCACAACCATTATGAAAATCGGAGTACAAACAATATGGATATCAGTCGTTTACGCAAACAAATCGTAGAGCGGGATTCCTACAGCTTTTTAGAGACCATTGATGTCTTTAGCGGAAAAAGGACCCAACTGAAAGAATTTGATTTTGTTATCGAGGCACCGAATTGGACAAAAGACGGTCGATTTTTGGTCTATAACAGTATGGGCAAAATCTTTCGATTTGAGTTATCAACCGGTACGATCGAAGAGATTGACACCGGTTTTGCCACCGATTGTAACAACGACCATGTTTTATCTCCCGATAATGCTCAATTGGGAATCAGCCATTTTACAAACGAAGATGCCATTTCTCGAATATATATTTTGCCATTC
>JALHEL010000599.1 GCA_022837205.1 Leptolinea sp. | reverse complement strand
CATCTCCATTTTGAGACGAGAGATCAGAATAATACGGTATTCAATCCTGAACGATATTATATTGACTACGTTCAAGGATCCCCGCAAGCTGTATCACAGAATAAAAATAAAGAGCCGGTTGGAGATGTTAAATTCGGCAGAGTTAGAGTAATCGTTGATAATGTGGCAGTGCGCAATTCACCCGGGATTACTGGAACCGTGCTTACCAGAGCAAATAGAGACGATGTGTTTCTTTCCACTGACACTGTAAAACCGGCGGACGGGCTGAATTGGCGGCTGTGTTATTATCCGGTTTATATCGCTGAAAATGATGGATCCACGAATCTGATTGAAAAAATTGAGTAAACTACAACCTGCTTTAGCAGGTTGTAGTTGACGTTAATTCTACGACCAAGTAGCTAATGCAGCTTTCACCCAAGTGTCCGTATCTGTGCATAAATAAATTCCATCGGCATGATGACTGTTCCGGCTGTTCCGGTTGCACTTGCTGATGCTGGAGCTGTTCCAAGCTTGATCGTAAATGTTCCGGAATCTTTCCCAACCGCAAAATTAATCGAATCATCTGAGAGTTTTGATTCAAACAGATTGTTAGCTGTTGCTGCTTTTCCTTTTGCAATAATAGGAACGACGTCGGTGGATGGATTAACAATTAGCTGTCCAGTGATCGTATCACCAGTATCCGCTACTGCATTAGTCACGTTCGCAACGACAAGCTTCTTGCTGTTCGTTCCGTCATGATCATGACCAGTTGATGCGTCGAAATAATCAGCCAATCCGTCAACGTTTGACGCTGCGATCTTCTTGCTGTTTGTTCCATCGTGATCGTGTCCAGAAGCAGGATTGAACAACTTCTTTATTTTGCCGATAATAACTTTCAGCGTTTCACCGGTTACGACATTTTCAAGTACGGACGATTCGGTGAACATTACCGGTTCGTCTTCAATATTTCCGTTATAATCTTTTGCCATGACAATTTCCTTTCTCTAACTATTGTTAAGTATAATATGCTACTCTCACCCAAGTATTCGTAGCCGTGCATAGATAAATCCCATCGGCCGCAATGATGATTGTTCCGGCTGTTCCAGTAGCACTCGCAGATGCT
>JALHEL010000207.1:721-4657 GCA_022837205.1 Leptolinea sp. | reverse complement strand
CCCCTCGCCCGTTGGGAGAGGGTCAGGGTGAGGGAAGGATTCGGCGCGGGACGTACGCACCTCGTACCTCGGCGTGCTTCGCAAGGACGCCGTCCCCTATGGATGTTCTTTCGAGCATAGTTATTAAAAAGGGCCGGTTTGGAACCGACCCCTACAATATTTTTTATGAACACGGGACGTCGAGGAAGCCGTCCGTTTTTTCCCTCGCCCGTTGGGAGAGGGTCAGGGTGAGGGAAGAGTTCGGCGCGGGACATAGGGAACGCCGTCCCCTACGGATGTTCTTTCGGGCATGATTATAAACATGGGTCGGTTTGGAACCGACCCCTACGATATTTTGTTCAAATCGGGACGTCGGGGACACCGTTCCTTATATCATGTATACACCTTGATAAACCACTCCCTGGGATATATACGAACGACCGTTTCACCGTTATAATTAATGGCATCAAGACGGAGGAGAGAGAAATCATGGAAAAGATCCGAGTTGCACTCCAGGGTGTGCAAGGCGCCCACACGACAATAGCAGTTGATAAAGCTTTCCCCGGAAAAAATGTTGAACTGGTTGTTTTCCCGACTTATGAATTGGCTTTCGAAGCCGTCGAAAATAAGGATTGTGACTACGCGGTCATTCCCATGGAAAATTCCATGCAAGGCAGCATTCATTCCAATTATTACCTCCTTGCCCGAAAATTCCTCTATATTGTCAATGAGGTCTATGTTCCCATCCATTATTCTCTGATCGGACTTCCCGATGCAAAAATCGAGGATATCTCGCTGGTCATCGCTCATCCGGGCGCATTGGAGGTTTGCCGGGGATACATCGAATCGATGCCGCGGAAACCGAATATCGAAACGGTCTACGATTCGGCTGCCAGCGTTGAAATGCTGCTGAATTTCGCCGATCCGGAAACAGCCATGGTCGGCTCCAAATCCCTGGCCGATTTTCATCAGCTTGCCATCTTGGATGAAGACATCGAAGATGACCTGAATAACGTTACCCGATATAACGTTTTCGCGCGCGAACCGGTCAATCCGGGACCCGGCGGAAAAACAACGTTGGTCTTCACCACCCGCCACCAACCCGGTGCGCTGCTCAACGCATTGCGCGTTTTTGCGGAACGCAAGATCGACCTGACCAAAATCGAATCCAGACCGCTGCCCGATCAACCTTACGAATATATGTTTTATGCCGATATCTCAGGCTCAATCTCCGATCCGAATGTCAAAGAGGCCATCGATGAACTCGAACAATATCATGCGCCGTGGATTCGGGTTCTCGGCAGTTATATGTCCATAAAAGATTAGGCAACTTTTACGCAATCAAACGGAACAGTCATAAAACCCGGGCAGCCTTTCGAACCCGGGTTTTATTTTCGTCATCTCCAAAAGAACGCCGAACAGATTCGATCAATAGACATTATGTACGATCTCGAAAAAGCAAGTCAGATCGCGTATATCCAAACGGCGGTTATTCTCCAACAGAACATTTCCGGAGACACGTCCGAATACCTGATGTTGATCCGTGGACAAAATCAGA
This sequence comes from Leptolinea sp., assembly GCA_022837205.1. Taxonomy (GTDB): domain Bacteria; phylum Chloroflexota; class Anaerolineae; order Anaerolineales; family Anaerolineaceae; genus Flexilinea. Next base: position 3,120 of record JALHEL010000207.1, on the reverse strand, counting down.
GCATTGATCGCAGCTGCCCGATCCAATATCGGGGAAAAATCCAGATCCACCCGATCATCATTGGATTCGATCCGCCAAGGCATTAGAAGATGATCCGGATCGGACGGCAAAAATTTGACTTCATCCACCTTGGTCAACATCCCTTCATACAACAGAGCGTTTTCCGTCGCGGCGCTGGTATCGCCGAACCCGTAACCGAAATTGAATCCGAACCGGCCGCCTTCCACCCAACCGTTTCCGGAGCCCCAATACCAGGTATTATCGCGCGTCCAAACACCGCGTCCCCAATCAAGTGTGCCGAAAGTGTCCGATTCGTGAAAATCAACCCGGTAGTCTCCGAGTGTATAAAAACCCTTCGCCGGCATACAATTGATCTTCTGATTATAATAAAAAGCCTTCGGATCCTCTTTCCAAGGAGTTGCGATGACGATCCGATCTTCAAACGGCTGAGTTAATGTGAACTCGGCATGCAAATCTTTTCCATCCCAAAAATTTTTATATTCGAAAAAGATCGTTCGTGTCCCTTCGGTGGCGAGAAAATCCACTTTCGCCCGCTTATTTTCAAAATGGCAGTGGCTTTCGTCAGCCGTTTCCGGCATCTTAAATTTTCCCATCGGGAAAGCGGTCATTATCGAACCGGTATGCTCCGTCCCGGAATCAAAATCAAGTACCGAAGCCGAAATCATCCCCATATAGCTATTGTCGGCCAAAGTCAGCGCAATCGCATGATGATCATTTAAGATCAGATAATAATCCCACTCCTTAATTCGAAAGCGACTTGCCTTGATATCTTTTCGCCGATAATTAAAAACCGGTTTTTTCGCCCACCCCGGTTCCCGTAGATGACCGTTTGAATCTAACAAATCCTGAATGACCGTTACTTCATGTTGCATAGGAAACCTCCTGATCGGTATCGATTTTTGAAAGATTGCAGTCGATTGAATTTTCCAAAATCGATCCGGTAAAAGAAGCGATTAAAGAACCCCTGAGGCGATTTTCTTTCTTTACCTCAAATTGTTTTTGTCCCTTTCGCTGATTCCTTGTTCCAATCGCAATAAAAACGTTTTCACGTTGAGTCCCCCGCCGTATCCCACCAAGGATCCATCGGAACCGATCACACGATGACAGGGAATAATGATTGCAATCGGATTTCGATGATTCGCCATCCCCACTGCTCTGCCGGCTTTCGGTTTTCCGATCGCTTCGGCGATCTGACCGTAGGATCGGGTCTCCCCGTAAGGGATCCTCCGCAGCGCTTCCCAGACCGAACGTTGAAATACCGTTCCCTCCGCATCCAGCGGAAGATCAAAAGCTGTTCGTTCACCGGAAAAATAAGCCTCGAGCTGATCGACGGCTTGCGCCAACAACGGCGTATTCCGGAGCTGCCATTCGCCGGAAGGCATTGTATTCCCAAAGAACAGGCCGGTAATCGCTGTCCCATTCTCCGCGATCCCCAACATGCCGACCGGTGATTCATAAAAACAACAGGCTTTCATTATCAGCCCCTTTTCATTCCGTGATGATTATCCCTATTTCAAATATACCAAAAAAACTGCCTTCCGGCAGTTTTTTTGATTTCCATTTCAAAGAATCGGCGAAAATTAATAATTCTCGCAATGAACTTCAAAGAAAGACTGCGGATGACCGCAGGTGGGGCATTTTTCCGGAGCTTTCTTTCCGTAATGCAGATATCCGCAATTCCGGCAAATCCAAACCACTTCTTCATCTTTCTCGAAAACTTTCTTATTGTCTATATTTGCCGCCAGCTTTCGATATCGTTCCTCGTGGCCTTTTTCAACCTTTGCTACCAGCTCAAAACGGGCTGCGATTTCCGAGAACCCTTCCTGTCGGGCAGTTTCGGCGAAACCTTTGTACATTTCCGTCCATTCATAATGCTCACCGGCAGCCGCATCCAACAAATTTGCCGGAGTGCTCGGAATTTCTCCGCCGTGCAGATATTTAAACCATAATTTGGCATGTTCGCGTTCGTTTCCGGAGGTTTCCGAAAAAATGCCGCCGATCTGTTCAAACCCGTCTTTTTTCGCCTGTGAAGCGTAATAAGAATATTTATTCGTCGCCTTGGATTCACCGGCAAATGCCGCTTCAAGGTTCTTTTCTGTTTGTGATCCTTTTAATTCCATAATGATCCTTTCTTTCGGATATGTCGGCTAAAAATGAGCCATCCATAAACCATGCAGGTTACACCAAGCATAAATTTCGCCGTTGGAACCCGATTCCACATTGGCAATAATTTGCGGGGCCATTCCGGGTTTCAGCTTTTCCCAGATGACGGTATTTTGATAAACCACAGCGATCCATCCGATATAGTGCTCTTCCGTCATCGGATGATCGAGGCTTCCCACCCGCACCAGCATTTCCCGACTGCCCAAATATTCGTA
>JALHEL010000207.1:0-661 GCA_022837205.1 Leptolinea sp. | reverse complement strand
TTTCCGCAGGTCTCACATTGGTAAACTTCGAATCGAATCAATGACATCGGATTACTCTTCGTACTCCTCAAATTCATCTTTCGCTAACCCGCAAACCGGGCAAACCCAATCATCCGGAAGATCTTCAAAAGCTGTTCCGGCGGGAATCCCGCCGTCAGGGTCACCCACTGCGGGGTCATAAATATACTGGCATCCCGGGCATATATACTTTTTCATGTTGTTTCTCCTTCTATGAATATGATTCTTGGTATGGCGAAACAAAACAAACCCACTGTTTCAATTGAAAATTTTAACATAGATTTATTTTTTCGGGACTCGATGTCAAATGGGACATTCCATCATCCGTTCCGATTCGTCTGTAGGGGACGGCGTCCTTGCGAAGCACGCCGAGGTACGAGGTGCTGACGTCCCGTTTCGAACTCTCCCCTCACCCTGACCCTCTCCCGCTGGGCGAGGGGAAAAACGGACGCGTCCTTTGGTTGTGAAAAATATTGTAGGGGTCGGTTCCAAACCGACCCTTCTTTGTACCCATGCCCGAAAGAGCATGCATAGGGGACGGCGAGGACGCCGTCCCGTTTCGAACTCTTCCCTCACCCTGACCCTCTCCCAATGGGCGAGGGAAAAACAGTAACGTCCCGCTCCGAATCCTTCCCTCACCCTG
>JALHEL010000206.1 GCA_022837205.1 Leptolinea sp. | reverse complement strand
CTTGCTCTTATTCATGATATATTGGTAACAATTGGAGTTTTAGCTATAACTCGAGTTCAGTTAAATTTTCCCTCCATTGCAGCACTACTTTCAGTAACAGCTTATTCAGTACAGGATAGCATAGTCATACTTGATAGACTAAGAGAAAATTTAAAATTTAAAAAATCAAGAAGGATCTTACGGCTTCTTTCGATTGTTCATAATAAATTATAACGGTTATCTTGAACCGAAACCCCTATTAAAAAAGCACAATATCCTATTACGAATCCGAATATTCAATAATCCTGTATTCGTTTTACTCCTTTTCCTGTTTCAGGAGTTCTTTAATTTTGTAATTGACGCTTGTTACCGCAAAATCCGGTTCCCGGCGGAATGGACGGGAAACGTAATGAATGTCTTTTGCTTTCGCGATTTCACCTTCGAATACTACTTCTACGATCACCAAAAAATAATCTTCCGGCTTATTTAATCCGGCTAAAATTTCATTTTTGCTGACAGTGATCGTTTCTTCGCCGAAAATCCGCCCTTTTACTTCGATGAATCGTAATTTACCACTGTCGGGAATTGCGGATTCGATATCCCATCCCATATTTTCAAGATGAACATCCATCGGCAAAAACCCCAGTTCTCGTTCTTTTTCGAACACGGCTTGCATGGCGGCTTCTTCGACCGCTTTTTTCTGTTTTGAGAACAGATCTATGGTTGATGTCTTCTGCCCCTGCAATCGACTGACTAATCCGGCCGGTAAGATCAGTGCCACACCTAAAAGCAGCGGCGGTTGCGGAGATAAACAACGGGCTTGTTCCAATTCTTTACATCGATTATTTAGACGTGTTTCGAGTTCATCCGCACGTCGTTTTGCCAATTCCGAGTTCAAACGGGCGTTCGGTTTACCGGATTGCTCTTGAGCTTTCAGTTCCTGGGCGCGATGATCCCAATAACTGATCTCCTTGATCAAACGATCGTGAACGGCTGCCAGTGTTTTTGTCAACAGTTCATCCCGTTGTTCTTTGGTCTCGCGAACCATTTGCGGAATAATGTTCTGGATAGCATAGGATACAGCGATTTCTTCCCAGTTATATTTCAACCAGTCTTCATTGAGGATCGGCTCGATCAGTGATCTCATCTCTTGCGGAAAAGGAGCGTAATTCAAAAAAGGAGCCGGACCCGCAAAAGTTTTTTCCCCGTCTTTTGATATTTCGATAAACTGCATTTGACGAGCGACCACATGCCGCTTTCCACCGGCTTCTTCGCTTCCGTCGCAGATTGATTCTTCAAGGTAGAAAAGGAGTCTCGGGAGTTCGCTCGAGTCGGCTTGATCGATTAGAATAGCGCCCTGCTTTAATAAGGAACGATAACGCTCCAGGATAAGGTCGATTACGGTATCCATTAATGGATGCCCCGGGCAGAGAAATTCAGCAAGCGGTTTCCCCGGTTGGTTGGATTCCTCTTTATAAAAAGTTATCCGTTCGTAGCGGTTCAATAAGGTTCCGCGCCCCGTTTCGAAACTGCGATTGCGAATAATGGAGGGAACATAAGAGATTTCATATTGCCTGTCTTTCCGCGGATAGATGTTGCCGCCTAAATGTTTAAATGCGGCAATAAAGAAAGTTTCAATGAAGTAAGGTTGTAAGCGACGGGCTTCTGCACGCTCAAAATCTTGACGGATTTGCTGAACTTGAGTGATATCCATGGAATCACGCGCGAGCGCACGATCTTCCAGCAATTCTTGACAATGCTTACGATCGACCAGGTTGTCCACCGCATGGTTTAATTGATCACGGACATCCGGACGATCCCCGTAACGAATCGCTTCCAGTAATAAATCACGCAGGCTGGTTTCGCGGAATAATTTACCTAAAATATCAAAAATGCCATCTCCGAGTACCCGGCGTTGTTCTTCGATTTTTTCAAGCAAACGGGCGTAGACATCTCCTTCGCGTGTTTCAGCCGCCACCAAATTCCATAAATGGCATACTTCCGTTTGGCCGATTCTGTGGATACGGCCGAAACGTTGCTCGATACGAGCCGGATTCCATGGCAAATCATAATTAACCATTAAATGAGCTCGCTGCAAATTAATTCCTTCACCCGCAGCATCTGTTGCCACCAAAATCAATACGTCTTTATCTTGAATGAAAGCATTTTGAACTTTTCGTCGTTCTTCCCGCAACATTCCGCCATGAATGGTTACGACAGCTTCAGACCGACCCAATAAATTGCGAATTTTGTCGGCAAGATAGTTGAGTGTGTCTCGATGTTCGGTGAAGATGACGATTTTTCGACGATGTTTATCCGAATCGAACATCTTGTCGTTTTCTTGAAGAATAAGAGAGAGTTCATGCCATTTTCGATCATTTCCGGATCGCCGGACCTGATCCGCCATTTTCTCCAACCTTTTTAATTCATCGATTTCGAGCTCAAGTTCCTGAATTGTCCTGGAAGCCGTTGCCAGATCAATCAGTTGTTCTGTATCTTGTTCCTGCTCATCGTCGGGTGCGTCTTCCAAATCTTCGATCGATTCGGAATCTAACACAGGAATATTTTCTGCAAAGTCAAACTGGGCTTCCTTCCCCCTTTTCAAAAGTCGCTCTTCTCTTAACCGGCTTTCAAGGCGTTCGCGGCGACGCTTTAAAGATTGATAGATTGCTTCCGGGCTGGAAGCCAATCGCCGCTGTAACATGGTTAATGCAAATCCGACCGTCCCTTTCCGATTCGTTTCAAGCGTATCCGCACGATTAAATTCTTCGGAAACATATTTCGTCACAGCTTCATAAAGGGCAGCTTCTTGATCGGATAGATTGTAATTAACGGTGTAAGCTCGCCGTTCCGGGAAAAGCGGTGTACCGTCAAATTTAAGGAGTTGCTCCTTTACAAGCCTGCGCATCATATCGGAAACGTCAATATTATGGACACCTTCCCGATATCTTCCTTCGAATCGATCGGGATCCAAAAGTCCCATAAAAAGTTGAAAATCCTCTTCTTTTCCGTTATGAGGCGTAGCGGTTAACAAAAGTAAATGACGGGTCCTGGCTGAGAGGAGCTGTCCTAACTTATAACGCTTAGTGTATTTGATTTCTCCCCCGAAAACGGAAGCTGACATTTTATGGGCTTCATCCACTACGACCAAATCCCAATCCGTTTGAGAGAGCTTGGTTTGAATCGTCTCGTCCCGGCTGAGTTTATCTAAACGGGCGATTACCAAAGGCGTTTCTAAAAAAGCATTGCCGGTTCTGGCGGCTTCCAACTTATCGTTAGTCATTATCTCAAAAGGCAACTGAAATTTTTGCCATAATTCATCCTGCCATTGTTCGGTCAGATTGCCTGGCGTGACAATTAAGCATCTTTGTAAATCACCTCTTAAAAATAATTCCTTGATGAAAAGACCTGTCATAATCGTCTTCCCGGACCCGGGATCATCCGCCAACAAAAAACGAAGGGGTTGCCGGGGCAACATTTCTCCATAAACCGCTGTGATTTGATGCGGAAGCGGTTCAACCCGAGAAAGATGAACGGCCAGCCAGGGGTCGAATAAATAAGCCATGCGGATGCGATATGCTTCCGATACTAAACGAAATAATTCCGGATCGGCATCAAAGGACCGAACCGTTCCCGGAGCGATTATTTCCAAATCGTTTTCCCGATCACGGAAAACCAGCTCACTCCCTAAAATTCCGTTTGTTCCCCGAAACGTAACATTAACGATATTCGATCCGTACCATTGAGTACTGAGAATAGTGACGGTATCATTCGGCAGAATGCCTTTTACTTGGCAATTCGGTTTTAGATTTTCAAAAAAACTTAATCATTCCCGCACCCTGCTGTGACGGCAAGAATCCGGTACGATAGATTATGAGTAATTATATACTCAATCGGACATCCTTTCGATGCCGGCCTCGGGGCGGAACGCCCGCGAGGATAACACTTCTTCCGATCGGGAACGGCAAAACGGAGGAAGTAAGGTAAAATTGGTAGAATGGAAAATTTGATGTCTGATTCTGAATATGAAGAACTTCGCCGGCGCAGACAACAGATTCTGGACGGCGGCGGAAAGGAAAGGGTCGCAAAACACCATGCTCAGGGAAAAATGACCGCCCGTGAGCGCATTGAAACCCTGTTGGATCCGGATTCTTTTCTGGAATTGGAACCTTATACTCTTTCCCGTTTTGATACCAAAAACAAATATTACGGAGACGGCGTGATCACCGGCTTCGGCACGATCGATAACCGCACGGTCTATTTATATGCTCAGGATTTCACCGTGAACGGCGGGACGATGAGCGAGATTCAAGGCAAAGGAAAACAAAGCGCCGGTGATTCATCTGATCGATTCCGGCGGCGCGCGCATTCAGGAAGGCATCGTCAGCCTTGCCGGATATGCCGGCATCTTCATGCGCACCACGGGTCTATCCGGCGTGGTTCCCCAAATCAGTTTGATTCTCGGACCCTGCGCCGGCGGCGCGGCTTATTCACCCGCGACGACTGATTTTATCATTATGACCCGGAAAAAATCGTTTATGTTTCTCACCGGGCCGGATGTGGTCGAATCGGTGACCGGCGAGCAGATCGACTCCGAGACGTTGGGCGGAAGCGAGGTTCATCTCGCGGAAAGCGGTCTGGCGCATCTGGCAGCCGATTCGGATCGAGAGGCGTTGGAATATTGCCGGCGCTTGCTGGCCTATCTTCCGGATCGTTGGCACGGTATCAGCGCCGATCTTCCGGCGGATGACCCGATCGACCGCATGGATCCCTTTTTGAATTCAATTGTCCCGGCTGATCCCGCCGAACCGTATTCGATGCATCAAATCGTCGAAACGATCACAGATCGGGACAGTTTCTTCGAATTGCAGGCGGAATTTGCACCGAACTGCATTATCGGATTTGCCCGTTTCAACGGGACAGCGGTGGGAATTGTGGCCCAGGAACCTTCGATAATGGCCGGGGTGATGGATATCAATTCATCGGATAAAATCTCCCGCTTTGTCCGAACCTGCGATTGTTATGATATCCCGATCGTGACGCTGGTGGATTGTCCGGGATTTTTGCCCGGTGTCTATCAGGAGCATCACGGGGTGATCCGTCACGGGGCGAAGGTGCTGTATGCTTACGCCGAATCCACCGTGCCCAAGGTGACGGTCGTGACCCGCAAGGCGTACGGCGGCGCCTATATCGTGCTGGGCAGCAAAATGATGGGCTCGGACGTGTCTTTCGCCTGGCCGCAGGCTGAAATCGCGGTGATGGGTCCGGAAGGGGCAGCCAAGATATTGTATCGAAAACAGATCGAAGCGGCACAGGATCCGGACGCGGAATATCGCCGCTTGGTCGAAGAATACCGAAAGAAATATTTGAATCCCTTTGTGCCGGCGGAAACCGGCTTTATCGATGATGTGATCGAACCGCAGGAAACACGCAAAAAGATTATAAAAGCTTTGTCCGGAATAAAAAGGAAAAAAATCGTGCCGGAAGAACGAAAGCACGGAAATATGCCGGTATAGAAAAGCCGGCAGGAAAGGAAAAAACAGATGGAAGTTGAAATAGTTGAAACCACTGAAAAGTTGATCGACAATTCCCATGTGATGGGTCAGGCGGGTCAGATTACGCTGATCGGGATTCTGATCCTGTTTATTTCATTATTGATCCTTTGGGGCGTAATGGAAATCATTGTCAGGGTGATCAAAGATCCCGAAAAAGCGGAAGTGATCGAAGAAGTCGAAGCGGAAATCATCACCCCCGTCGTTGAAATGGTGGATGAGAATGTGTTGAAGATGCAGGCTGCCGCCGCCGCTGTGGCTTCCATTCAGAATTACGATCTGAAGATGCAGGTTGCCGCCGCCGCTGCCGGTTATGTTGCCGCCAAGAAGGAATCATAATTGTTTTTCGAAGAATTAAAAGACTGAACGATAAAAAATTTTTAAAGGAGTCTTACCAATGAAACTTACTGTTAAGGTCGAAGATAAAACATTCGATGTCGAAATTGCCGATCCAAATGCCAACCCGATGACTGTGAAAGTCGACGGGACCGAATTCAAGGTTTACGGGGATTCCGCTGCCAAACCCGCTCCCGTCGCTCACGCAACAAAACCCGCCGCTGCCCCCGCTCCGAAGCCTGCGGCTGCCGGCTCCGATACTGTCAAAGCCCCGATTCCGGGTGTGATCCAGGAGGTTTTGGTCAAAGAGGGTCAAACTGTGAAGAAAGGGGATGTCCTGTTCGTTTTGGAAGCGATGAAAATGAAGAATAACATCCTTGCCAATCGCGACGGAACCGTTGCGACGATCAACGTCCATAAAGGCGATTCTGTGACGCACGGGCAGGTTTTACTGTCATTCGCAGATTAACGAGGTATCGATATGGGGAACCTCGGTAGTATCGTAGATACTTTTTATCTTCTCTCGTGGAGAGAGATTGTGATGATTATTGTCGGATTGGTTTTGATCGGTCTGGCAATCTTCAAGGAATATGAACCGACGTTGCTGCTGCCGATCGGTTTCGGCTGCGTTTTGGCGAACCTCGGTATGTCGGCTTATCAGACATTTACGGTGACGGAAGTGGTAAACGGCCAGGCGACGGAAGTGGTTCGCTCGGGTTTCCTGAAGGTGTTGTATGACGCCGGGATTACGACGGAATTGTTCCCGCTGCTGATTTTTGTCGGCGTGGGTGCGATGATCGATTTTCGCCCGCTGCTGGCAATGCCGAAGATGGTTATTCTGGGCGCTGCCGGCCAGTTCGGAATTTACGGGACGCTTTTACTGGCTTCCTTCCTTGCTAAATCTTTCCCGGGTCTCCATTGCATCCATCGGGACGATCGGCGCCATTGACGGGCCGACGGCTATCTATGTCACATCGAAGATCGCTCCCAATTTGCTGGGACCGATTGCCGTGGCGGCTTATTCCTATATGAGCTTGATTCCGATTATCCAGCCTCCCATCATGAAGGCGTTATCCAGCAAAGAAGACCGGAAGATCCGCATGGAATATGCACCGCGCGAAGTTTCCGATCGTTCGATCGTGGTTTTCCCGATGCTGGTTACGATCATTATCAGCATTATTTCTCCGGCGGCTGCGCCGTTGATCGCCGCTCTGATGCTGGGCAACCTGCTGAAGGAAAGCGGTGTTGTGGATCGTTTGGATAAAGCCGCTCAAAATGAAATTATCAACGTTTCCACGCTGTTCCTCGGCCTGGCGGTCGGCGGAACCATGATCGGCAGCCAGTTCCTGACGGTCGGTGTTCTGTTCATCCTGGTACTGGGGCTGCTGGCTTTCGTGCTCGATACGGTCTTTGGTATGCTCTTCGGCCAGTTCATGAAGGTGATCACCGGTCGGAAGATCAACCCGTTGATCGGTGCCTGCGGAATCAGCGCGTTCCCGATGGCGGGACGGATCGCGGCAAAGATAGCTTTGGAAGAAGATCCGGATAACTTTATTTTGATGCACGCTATGGGTGCCAACACGGCCGGTCAGCTGGGTTCGGTGATCGCCGGCGGTGTTCTGCTGGCTCTGGTGCAGGGTTTTCTCTAAAATTTTTCTTTTGGATTAGGACGAAGACGACTTCTCCGTAGGGGGAGGTCGTCTTTTTTATGTATAATGGGGGACTTTATTGCTCGTGACATGAAAAAGTTGCGGGGGAAGCCGTTCCGGCGCCGATGAGCGGGGTCAGGAAAATCTTTCGGGATCTTGAAAATGGATTAAGATTCTTCTGTTTTTGATGTTTCTGACAACGGGTCGGAAAGGATGAAAAAATGTGTGGAATTGTCGGATATGCCGGATCCAAAGAATGTTTGCCGGTGCTGTTGGACGGTCTAACCAGGCTTGAATATCGCGGGTATGATTCCGCGGGGGTGGCGGTTATCGAACAGAATCAAATTCGGACGGTAAAAGCCAAGGGTCGTTTATCTTGTCTGCGAGAGAAGCTGGCTTCGATGGAACCGCTGACCGGATGCTGCGGGATCGGACATACCCGCTGGGCAACCCACGGAGAACCGAGCGACGTTAATTCTCATCCGCATTCCAGCGCCCGGGTTTCGATCGTCCATAACGGAATTATCGAGAATCATGCCGAAATCCGCGATTTTCTGATCGAAAAAGGGTATGAATTTTTGTCGGAGACGGATACGGAAGCTGCGGTCAAGCTGCTGGATTATTATTACGACGGCGACCCGATTCGGACGATTCTTCGAACCACGCAGGAATTGCACGGTTACTACGCTCTGGCGATTTTATTCTTGGATTTTCCGGATCGCATTTACGCCGTTCGGCGGGAAAGCCCGCTGGTGATCGGATACGGAGACGGGGAGAATTTCGTCGCTTCGGACATTCCCGCTTTTCTGAAATATACCCGCCGGTACAGCTTGTTGGATACGGACGATATCGCCGTGATCACCAAGGACGGTGTGGATATTTTCAATTCACTGGGAAATCGGGTAAAAAAAGAGATATTAACCGCCGATTGGGACATCGAGTCGGCCGAGAAGGGCGGTTATCCCCATTTCATGCTGAAGGAAATTCATGAACAGCCTTCCGCGCTGGAAAAGACACTGGCTCC
>JALHEL010000205.1 GCA_022837205.1 Leptolinea sp. | reverse complement strand
TCCGGTCGGTTTCCTTTTGGCGGGAATCGTCTCTTCGTTGATGAGTTTACCCCTCAGTATCCCTACGATGCGCCTGAAAGGGATGTATTTTGCCGTGGCAACGCTTGCCTTCGGCGAAATCATGTATCAGGTTTTTCTAAACTGGACCTCCGTTACCGGCGGAACGAAGGGAATAAAAGGAATTCCATCTCCGATTTTGTTCGGCACTTCTTTCCGGTCGAACGAAAAATATTTTTACTTGATCTTCGCCATTCTAATTGTGATGATTTTCCTGACGCGGAATTTGATTAACTCCCGCACTGGCCGAGCTATGCTGTCTATTCGTGAAAACGATATCGCCGCGGAAGCGATGGGGGTGAATGTCCCAGTTTACAAGCTAATCGCTTTCATGATTTCTACGTTTTTTGCCGGTATCGCCGGAGCGCTCTATGCTCATATGATCCGATATGTATCACCGGAATCTTTCGTCAACGCCGAATCCAGCGCCGTGTTGGCAATGATGGTAGTCGGCGGAATCGGCAGTATCCCGGGTGCGATCCTCGGCGGTTTCGGGCTGACGCTGCTTCCGGAATTTATGCGCTTTTTGGGCAATATCCGCTTGGTTCTCTATGGGGCTGCAATCGTCGCGATTATTATTCTGGCACCGAAAGGATTGGGCGGACTGATCGAATGGATTGACGGGGTGCTCTGCGGAGAAATCAAGCCGGGGGTCAGCAAAGAGAAAGCGGTCTCCGCGAACGAGGAGATAAAATAATGGACATTCTCGAAACAAAAGGAATCGGAATCCATTTCGGCGGCTTACGGGCGGTTGATAACGTCTCCTTTACTGCGGAGGAAGGCAGTATTACCGCAATCATCGGCCCGAACGGCGCCGGCAAAACGACCTTGTTCAACCTGATTGCCGGTTTTTATAAGCCGACGGAAGGTTCTGTCTTTTATGAAGGAAGAGATATCACCGGTGTGAAGACATTTCGCAGAACCTATATGGGAATCGCCAGAACATTTCAGAACATTAACCTATTCAAGGATCTTTCGGTAATGGATAACGTCCTTGTCGGTCTTCATTCCAAAACCAAATGCGATCCGATCAGCGCGATGCTGAACCTGCCAAATAAACAGAAAGAGGAAAAAGAGAGCAGGGAAAAGGTAATGGAAACGCTGAAGTTTCTTAACCTGGATCATTATGTGAACGAAAAAGCCGGCAGTCTTCCCTACGGTCTGCAAAAAAATCTGGAAATCGCCCGCGCTTTGGTTTCCAAACCCAAAGTGTTACTTCTGGATGAGCCCGCATCCGGGTTGAATACCAATGACCTGGAATCGCTTTCGCGCAGAATTCAGGCGATCCGGGAAAGCGGCATCACGGTTGTGTTGATCGAGCATAAAATGGACGTGGTGATGTCCATTTCCGATAAAATCATCGTATTGAATTTCGGGGTGAAAATTGCAGATGGAAAACCGGAAGAGATCGCAAAAGATCCGAAAGTGATTGAGGCATACCTTGGAAAGGACGATGAAAAATGATGCTATCTCTGGAAAATATCTATGTCAACTATGGCAGCATCCAGGTATTGCACGGGATCAATATTGAAGTCAATGAAGGTGAAATCGTAACCATTATCGGTGCAAACGGCGCCGGAAAAAGTACGACTTTGAAAGCAATTGCCGGATTGGTGACCAAAACCCGGAACAGTTCCATCAAATTCATGGGTGAGGATATCACAAACCTTCCTCCCGAAAAGATCGTCGCCAAAGGAATTTCGTTAGCCCCCGAAGGACGGCGTATTTTCCCGGACCTCACCGTTTTGGAGAATCTGGAGATGGGAGCATACCTGCGCGCCAAAGACAAGCAGCGCGTCAAGAAGGATATGGAATCTATCTTTGAATTGTTCCCCATTTTGGAACAACGCCGCAATCAATCCGGGAAAACACTTTCCGGCGGAGAACAGCAGATGCTCGCCATCGCACGCGCTTTGATGGCAAACCCCAAATTGTTAATGTTAGATGAACCTTCCACCGGATTGGCGCCCTTGATTATCAAAGATATCTTTGGAATTATCAAACAAGTGAATGAAAAAGGAACCACAGTCCTCCTCGTCGAACAAAATTCAAAAATTGCGCTGGGAATTGCGGATCGCGGTTATGTGCTGAAAAACGGGGTGGTCGTTCTTCAGGATACCTGCGAAAATCTGATGAAAAACGAGGAAATTAAGAAGGCTTATCTCGGAGAAGGTGCCTACGCGAACGCTGTGAAAGGGTAATCAATGATTCAAAATTGCACCGTAGTAAAAAACACAACGATTTGCCCGGGATACGGAAGAATTGTCATTTCTGCTCCGGAAATTTCGGCAACCGCTCTCCCCGGTCAGTTTGTCATGACCAAATATTGGGACGGAAATTCGCCGTTTCTGCTGCGCCCGTTCAGTATCAATGCGGTTGATCGCAATGCCGGAACGATTGAAATCCTTTATAAAGTGATCGGCGAGGGTACTCGTTTGCTGCTGCGGCTGAAGGAGGGTGCCGATTTTCTGATTCTCGGTCCGTTGGGTAATTCATTCCCGTTGAATCCGAATTTTTCACGGATCGGAATTGTCGGCCGCGGCGTCGGCGCCGCTCCGATGCGTTTTCTGGCGGAAGAAGCCATAAAACAAGGAAAGGATGTCTTTGTATATATTTCGGCGAGCAAGGAAGAATACCTGTTCGACCGTCGATTTTACCAAGAAATGGGCGCTCATTTTATCGGCTCCTGCGATCCCGATAAAATGGTAACTTCGTTCCTCGAAGAAGATCTGAAAAGCAACCACTTCGATGCCGCCTATACCTGCGGCTCAAATCGCCTGATTCGGGATATCAAACGGTTAATGGATACTTATCGGCTGGAAGGGTATGCCTCGTTGGAAGCGCATATGGCTTGCGGCGTGGGTGCGTGTAAAGGATGCGTGTGTACAATCTTCGAGAACGGCGAAGAAAAATATGCCCATGTCTGCAAAGACGGTCCTGTTTTTCCGATTCAGAAATTGGTGAAATAATATGTACAAAACCGATTTGAGCGTAACCATAAAAAGTTTAAAAATGAAAAATCCGGTGATGCCCGCTTCCGGCGCATATGATTACTTTGAGAATAACGCGAATGTTTTTCCCATGGATATCCTGGGAGCGATTATGCTGAAAAGTATTCATCGCCGTGCCCGCCCGGGGAACAAACCGCCGCGAATCGCCGAAGTGACCGGCGGTATGCTGAATGCAGTCGGCATTCCATCTGCGGGAATCGAAGCCTATATTCGGGATAACTCCCTTGCCCGGTATCGGGAATTGAACGTGCCGGTTATCGTCAGTGTGTCAGGAGATCAGCCGCGGGATTACGTCGAGACATGTCGAATGCTGGCGGGAAACCCTTCCGTCGATGCGATTGAGCTGAATTTATCCTGCCCCAATGTGGGAACGGGACTGCAGCTGGCCACCGATGAGGTCTTATTGGGGCGGACGGTCGAGGCAACCCGTCTGGTCACCGATTTTCCGTTGATTGTGAAGCTGTCCCCCAATGTGACAGATATCTGTAAACCGGCTGTCATCGCGCAGGATTGCGGCGCGGATGCGGTGACGATCGCCAACACTTTCATGGGAATGAAAATCGACATCAAAACGAGAAAACCGTTCTTGGGAAATACCACCGGCGGTTTATCCGGACCGGCCATTAAGCCGATCACGTTGCGGATGGTTTATCAGGCTTATCAAAAAATCAGCATTCCGATTATCGGGTGCGGCGGTATTATGTGCGCGGCGGATGCGATCGAATATATCCTGGCGGGCGCGACAGCCGTTCAGGTGGGCTCTGGTAATTTTGTCAATCCGATGCTGATGAAAGAAGTGATCGAAGGAATGGATGCATATCTGGCGGAAAACCATTTCGAGAAGCTGGAGGACATCCGCGGAGCCGCCCATTAATCGGCAAGATTTCACGCTTC
>JALHEL010000204.1 GCA_022837205.1 Leptolinea sp. | reverse complement strand
GACAGTTACGTGGATGATCATCATTTTCATACAATCAAAATCAACGATCGATACGGCGGATACATTGCCACTCGTTATTTGATCGAACATGGGCATCGGAAAATCGCTTTTCTTTCCGGTGCTTTGCGTGAAAGCAGTGTCAATCGGCAGCGTCTGGCGGGTTATTATGATGCATTAAAAGAATACGGGATCCCGATCTGCAAAGATTATGTGCTTACCGATCAGATCAATTTTCATGCCGGTATGCATCTTGCTCAAACCGTTAAGAATTCGACGGACGTTACCGCTGTTTTCTGTACGGCGGATGTACTGGCTTTGGGTGTCATTAAAGAGCTCAACAAAAATGAGCGTGTTGTTCCGGAACAAATTTCCGTGATGGGATTTGATAACCTGGAAATTGCTGAGTTTTGCGTCCCCGGGCTGACCACTGTCGGACAGGATATTTACCAAAAAGGGAAAACGGCTGTGGAGTTGGTTTTGAATCATATTAAAAATCCGAATATCGGTAAACAAGAGATCTCCCTTCCGGTTTCTATCGTGGAAAGGGAATCGGTCAGGACAATATCATGAGAAAATCTTGGTGGAAAGAATGCGTGTTTTATCAAATTTATCCCCGTAGTTTTAAGGACAGTAATGGAGACGGGATCGGAGATCTGAACGGAATAACGGAGAAGTTGGACTATCTGAAGTGGTTGGGAGTCGGAGCAGTCTGGCTGAACCCGGTTTATGATTCCCCGAATGATGATATGGGGTATGACATCCGGAATTATGAAAAAATTATGGATGAATTCGGTAATAATCCATATCGGGATTACTACATTTGGCGTCCGGGACGAAACGGGAAAGAACCGAATAACTGGGCGTCTTTCTTCACTCCGTCGGCTTGGAAATATGATGCCGCGACAGATGAATGGTATTTACATTTGTTTTCCGAAAAGCAACCGGATCTGAATTGGGAGAACCAAAAGGTGAGAAATGAGGTCTTTGCCATGATGAACCGTTGGTTTGATAAGGGAATTGACGGTTTTCGGATGGATGTAATCAATCTCATCGCCAAAAAGCCCGGATTACCTGACAGCGATAAAAAGCCGAATGCTCAAGGATATGTCATGGCGGACGATTGTTTTGCAAATCAGCCGAAAGTTCATGATTATTTAAAGGAAATGCGGAAAACCTGTTTTGACGGTCGGGATTGCATGTGTGTGGGCGAGACACCCTTTGTAACGAAACAGATTGCCATGGATTATGTCGATCCGAAAAATCACGAATTGGATATGCTTTTCCAATTTGATCTGATGGATATTGACAGCGGAGAGAGCGGAAAATGGGAGGTCGTCCCGTGGAAAATTGCTGATTTTAAGGCGATTATCACCGGTTGGCAGGAAGCGTTGAAAGACGGGTGGAACAGCTTATATTGGAGTAACCATGACCAACCGCGGCCCGTTTCGCGATTCGGTAGTTGTGCTTCGGAAATATATCGGGTTCGATCCGCTAAAATGCTGGCTGCATTAATGTACCTTTTGAAGGGGACTCCCTTTATTTATCAGGGAGAGGAAATCGGAATGACCAACATGCCCTTTTCTGATATTTCCGAGCTCAGAGATATCGAAAGCATCAATTTTTATAAACTTTCCGAAAAAGGCGGAGATCCGAAATGCGCCTGGGAAAGTATCCTGATTAAGGGAAGGGACAACTCCAGAACTCCCATGCAATGGGATTCTTCGGAAAACGGCGGATTCACAACCGGCAAACCTTGGATCCGTATCAATCCAAACTATCGAAACATTAATGTGCGGAATGCGATGGAAGATGATCAATCGATCCTTCATTTTTATCGGAGCCTGATCGCATTAAGGAACAGTCATGACGCGTTGATTTACGGCGATTATACCGAAATTCTGCATGAGCATCCCCGAATCTTTGCTTATGTACGGACATATAGCGCAGAAAGATGGTTGGTTTTCGCGAATATGAGCGGGGAAAATGCTTTTTTGGATTCCTCGGATTTTTTTGAGAACGGTAAAGTCGTGCTTTCGAATATGGATGAAATTCAAGATCTGCTGCTGTTCCAGCCTTATGAAGTTCGTGTGATCCGGGCTTGAGATTTTTTGGGAAGTTTTACCGGCAATCCTTGACGTTTATTGAACAAATGTACTATAATTCAAACAAAATTCAGCGCAAACCGGAGGGATTATGCCAAAAAGATCAGCGGATCAATTTTCTCAACCTTACGGTGAAATTGACCCGGACGCAAAAAGAATGATGCTGGATAAAGCATTGACCGATATTTCCAAGCGCTTTGGGGAGGGGTCGATTATGCGATTAGGGGATGCCAAACATATGGAAGTGGAAGCAATTTCAACCGGGTCGATTTCGCTGGATCTGGCGTTAGGTGTCGGCGGAATACCGCGCGGCCGGATCACCGAGATATACGGTCCGGAATCCTCCGGAAAAACAACCTTATGTCTGCATATCATCGCGGAAGCGCAGAAAATGGGCGGGACGGCGGCTTTTATCGATATGGAGCATGCGCTGGATCCGAAATATGCGATGCGGCTTGGCGTCAATATCAATGAGCTATATGTATCTCAACCGGACACCGGCGAACAGGCGCTCGAGATTTGTGAGACATTGGTACGTTCCGGTGCGGTAGATGTGGTGGTTGTGGATTCGGTAGCTGCACTTGTTCCCCGTTCCGAAATCGAAGGGGATATGGGAGATTCCTCCATGGGGGTGCAAGCTCGACTGATGTCTCAGGCTCTGCGAAAGCTTTCCGGCGCGATCAATCAAACCAAAACCGCTGTCATTTTTACCAACCAATTACGATTGAAAATCGGTGTGATGTTCGGCAATCCGGAGACCACTACCGGCGGGCAGGCATTGAAATATTATTCTTCGGTGCGACTGGATATTCGTCGGATCAATTCGATCAAATCCGGGGCGGAAGTGGTTGGCAGCCGGGTCAGAGTACGGGTGACAAAGAATAAAGTCGCGCCGCCGTTCTTGACAGCCGAATTCGATATCATGTACAACGAAGGAATTTCTCGAACCGGCGATATTGTTGATTTGGGAACACAACTCGAAATCATTACCAAACGGGGTTCGTTCTATTCTTATAATGATATCCGATTGGGTCAGGGGCGCGAGAATGCAAAAGATTTCCTGAAAGCCAATCCAGAGTTGGCAAATGAGATCGAAGAAAAAATCCGGAATGCCGCGTTGGGGAGCGATATCCCGATTTTATCTTTTTCTTCAGATTCGGAAGAGGACAGCTCCGAGGAAGAATAAAAAAGTTTTTAAAAGTGCCGCTGCTTTAATAACGGCGCTTTTTTTATGTTAAAATCGATGGCATAAATATTGCACCAAAAAAGATGATGATCAGACAGCGTCGTAAAAGATTCTTATTTCTCTGTTCCCTGATGTTTCTCTCAACGGCAATTGTGACCGGGTGCTTGCGTTCGCAAAGCGAGGGTGTGCTCAGCAGTCAATTTATTCCGCCGACGCTGGTTGCCACCTCTTTTAAAACGCCGACCACCGACCCATTTCAACCGACGATCGATCCACGGGGACCCTGCACCAACGATCTGACTTTTATCGATGACCTGACCGTTCCGGATGGGACTGTTTTTGAACCCGGGGCGGAGATTGTTAAGCGCTGGCAGGTTGAAAACTCGGGTACATGCGAATGGACAGCCAAATATTCCGTTCGAATTTTATCCGGTGCCAGTATGGGCGCCGAACCGAAGCAAAAGCTTGAACCGATCGCTCCCGGTGAGACGGGTTCCGTCGAAATTGTTTTCCATGCGCCGGAAGAAACGGGGGAATATTACAGTCAGTGGCAGGCTTATGACGACCGGGGAAAACCGTTTGGTCAGGACTTCTTCATTGATATTATCGTAAGTTCTCAAACGGGGTATTAATCGATAAAAACCAAAGGCAGACAATATTTTAATGAAAAAAAACCGATTTATTCTCCTTTTTCTGTGTCTTTTTCTCAGCATTCCGCTGAAAGTTCTTGCCCAAAGCGATTCCGCATCGATTACGAATTATGTCAGTAACCGGATGCAATATAAATTGATCAGCGAAGCGCAATGTGCGAGCGATTTGGCAAGTTTCTATGGTTATTCGATCGAACCTTTGGAAATTATGGATAAAATCCCATTAACGGATGATCCGAATACCGGTTACGTCGGATATTACGATGATGAAGGAGGACTTCCGCCGAACTCATATGGGGTTTATCAGCAGCCTTTGAGTAAAGCGCTGCAGACGTTGGGAGTGCCTGCCTATGGTTATCAAAATTATTCGTTGGACCAACTGAAAACATCCGTCCGGCAGGGGAATCCGGTAATCTGTTGGGTGGTCGGAAATACCGCCGCCGGAACGCCGGTCGAATATACACCTTCAAGCGGACAATCAACAACGGTGGCCCTTCAAATGAATTCGGTAACCGTAACGGGATTTGATCAGTCGGGACTTTTAATCTGGGATAACGGAGAAAGTTATACCCGATCTTATGAAGCGTTTGAAGCGTCATGGGGTGTTTTGGGTAACCGGGCACTGGTCATCATGCCGGATAAAACGGCAAGCGACAAAACCGATTGGTGGGGTCAACCCGGCGATGAATTTTGGGATTCGGAACAAACTGCGAATGAACGAAATAACGATCCAAAAATATCCCGTGACCGAAACGGAAGATTATTTCAGCTTCGATACAGAGCAGGATCAGAACGATCAGTTTGGAGTGATCCCGGAAGTGACCCCCGATTTTGATTGGAATTCCTCTCCTAATTCGGAAGATTATGTCGGATGGTTTTGGTTCCCCGAAGATGAGAGCGCGAATAATTACAGTTATGATAACAATACCTTTATGCCGTTCAGTGGCTCGTTCGGCAATTTGAATGACATATGGGATTATAGTCAGCCTTTGCCTACCCAAGCTTATGTGGACGGATTTGTCGGGCATGCCCAATCTTATCCGCTGGATTGTGAAACACGATCGGCTGTTGATTTTGCCGCTTATTTCGGTTTTTCAATCGACGCTTACCAATTTTTAACCAGTCTGCCGAAATCGGATGATCCGAACGAAGGATTTGTTGGGAATTACACAGATCCACGGGGACAAATTCCGCCTGCCAGTTATGGCGTCTATCAAGAACCTGTGGCGGCGCTCCTCAGAAGCTACGGGGTTCCCGCAGTCGGATATAAAAACATGAGTTGGGAACGAATAAAATATGAAATTTCAAACGGGCGACCTGTAATGGTATGGGTAGCCGGTAATACGGAAGTCGGTACACCACAGTATTACACACCTTCCAATGGAAAGTCTACCAAAGTGGTTCCCTATCAACATACCGTCGTTGTCATCGGATATGACAGCCAAAATGTGACGATTCAGGATGGCGCGATGCGATACACACGCTCGATTAATACCTTCCTCACATCTTGGGCAACTCTCGATAATCGCGGGATTATCGCCGTCTATTAATCCGAATTGTCGGATAAAGATGCGGGCCGGATGTTGAAAAAAGATCGGGTGAGATAGCCGTTTTCTTTTTGAGAATAGTTAAGACTCCAGATCCCGTCAAAAGCTTCCCAGTCCCAAGTAAAAGGATGATCAAACCACGGATCATTGACGGTGACGGTATCCGTTTCTTTGTCATAAGCGACCAAGACAACCAAGTGATTGGCTCCGGTCGGAACCCAGCCGGTCTTTACCAGCAAAATCTGCGGACCGAATTGATCGAATACGCGTAAAAGCTGCTCTTTGTCGCTGTTTTGATAAATTTCAAGGATATAGCCGATATTCTGCAATTCGTCTTTGACGTTCTCAATAGATAACCCTTCGCCGGTGCGAAAGGTACCCTGAGAAGTATTTATATCGATGATTTTTTGGGCACTGATCGTCTTAAAATCCGGATTTACCTTTTTCCAATAATCCAAGACCATTTGAACGGATGCCGCGGTACAACCGAGGGTAGTTTTTGCCCCTTTATATTTTAGGCCATCCTGAGTGACAAGCGGGACGTCATATTCTTTTGAATCCGGTTCGATTCCAGAAACAACTTTCAGTGTCGGCGTTTGGAAAAAAGCAGGCAACGTCGCTGACTTCAACCGATTTTCCGGGAGGAAAGTTGCCGTCGAAATTTCGACGGCGGAAAACGGAGTCAGGGAAGGCAGCTGAATTTGTTGGGGAGGCGGTAAGGTAACGTGTACCGATTCCGAACCGATAGCCTGATTTGAAACAGGATGACAGCCGGCAAGACTCCCACAAAGCAAGATGAAAATTTCCCAACCGATTGCCCGCATCAATTTTTTTACGTTCATCACTTCCCATTATAATTTAGGAAAAAATGAAAAGAACGGTGAAAAATTGAGCCCCGCTTATAACAAAGAAGAAATAACAATTACAAATTTCAGCAGCGACGGTAAGGCTGTAGGGAAATTGTCGGACGGAAGGGTGGTCTTTGTCCCCGGCACGATCCCCGGTGAGCGGGTATTGATTCGCTATTCAAAATCGGACAAGCGGTACGTGCAGGCGGAATTAATAGAAATTTTATTTTATTCCCCCAAACGGACTTCTTCACGATGCAGATATTTCGGAACTTGCGCCCACTGTCGTCTGCAACATCTGAATTATTCCGATCAAACGGAAGTAAAACGGAATATTTT
>JALHEL010000203.1:3996-7146 GCA_022837205.1 Leptolinea sp. | reverse complement strand
GTATTTTGCATCAGAACCGGTAAAACTTCCATCTCGGTAAAAAGGGTCTGGTTATGCAATAAAGTCGTAATTTTATCGGACATTCTGCCGGCGATTAAATCTTGCGAATATCTGGGATCATAAGATTTGAGACTGAGATTAACAACCAATCCGTAAAATTTCAATCCGTTGCTTTCGATGACGACAAAAGCGCCTTCCTGAATTCGTTCGGCGGGAACGGTTAGACGAACAAACAGACCTTCTTTTAAACTGCCCCCAATTACAAATCCGATATTTTCTGCCGGGGTCATTCCTGTTCCTCCTCTTCTCCATCCAAACTGATATCCGCATCGCCGATCGCTCCCAATATCGCTAACAGATCGGCATAGTTATCTCGCATTAAATAGATCACTTCATTAATGGCTCTTTCCGTCCAACCGAAATGATTATCAGCAAACTGAGCCTTAGCAGCCTGACTGATATGTGCCGCAAGCAATTCACCCGGCGGAACATTCGTTACCTTCAGAATGTGTCGAATGTATCCAAAATTTCCGAAAGAGGTAAATGCCGTGATCTCGGCATTCGTGCATTTATAAATATTATCCAACGTCAACGGCGGGCAGGGCGGTAATAAATGGGATATATTTCCGTTTTCCAGATAGCCGATAAACAAAATCCTTAAGACAACCGGCACATTGCGATTTGCCCGGGCATCCAACATTACCTCCTCCGAAACCTGATCGTTAGTAGCCAGTTGACGCAAGAATCCGTCTTCTTCAATCTGGATATCCGTCACCAATCCATAGATTTCCGGTTGCTGAGCATGACTTACCGGAATACGGACCATGGAACCGAAAGGTGGAATGGCGGATTCGCTTGTCCGATAACCGACGACGCACTCCCGAATGTTCGAACTGAGAATTCTTCCAAACATGCTTGTATCTGTCATGAGACCCCTCTTCTGTATAAAGATCCGATTTTCCTGTTTTATTCCTCAAAATCGCGGTAGGTTGTTCCGAATAAATCCTTTGCAATCTGCTTTGCGGATTTTTCCAAATCGGTTACACCGCGCGAAAGCAATTCCCGGATGATCAGTTGTTTAACATGTTCCTTTTCACTGAATTGCACAACAGCACATTCGTGAGCGCGATGTAGAGCATAGGGATATGGATTAGACGAAATGAATCCGTTTTGTTGCAAAAGCGAATAATGAAGCAAATCAATCGCAGCCGGATCTTTTGATACCCATTCGGGAATTTCAATACGGGTAATCATCGGGCGTGAATCATTCCCCACATTCAAATAAAAAAAGGATATCTGAACCACCGCCGGCATTTGTTCAACAGCCGGCGAAATCAGTTTAAAAAGTGCCGAGCGCTCACCGGGCAAAAGAATGCGTGAAAACAGGTTGCTGTCAAAAACCAACGTCTGTTTAACTCTCAAATCCTGCGGATCCGAATTCATCAACAACCGCAGCATATCGATAACAAAGGTAGAGCGAGGACGATCCGTATACCCTGCCGTGATAATCTTTTTCTCACTCATCTCTGCCAATGCTTTATAGTATTCATTGACTAAGGGATTTTCCGTAGTGTTCGGCTCTTGGAAATAATATAGCTGAAGAGGGCCGTCTGTCAGTGCAACGACCGGTTCTCCTTGCGGAATTTTACAAGCTTCACGGGAAAGAAGCCGGCGTTCTTCCACATCACGGAATAAACCGACATTTGCTTCGTTATTCAGTTTCTCCTGTAAAGAATCATCTTCCCGTTCGAGTAACTTTGTTTCGGTGACGATTTGTGGTGCTTCATTGCCGTTCATCCGCATTTTAAAAATTGCCGTATTAATCAAACCGAAACTGACTTCTTCATGTCGGCTGGGATTAATTTGCGAACCATCGGCGGCTAAAATATTTACAATTTCACCCGAATGGTCGCTGGCTGAAATATGAGAATCGATTCTTTCTTCCCGAGGCAGAGCACAACTTAATCCTCTGTTCTCCCGTAATTTTGCAGAAACTCTCTCCGCTAAATTCGGCAGGTTGGCTGCGGTCTTGAATTGATCCGTCAGTTTTTCCAGTGCCTCTTTCCCTTTTTCTCTCTGATTTAAAATCGAATCACTGAGAATGTGTATTTGAGATTGAAGTTGGAGATAATTTACCGGCATAGTTTTATTATAAACGCCGCTTGCCGACGTGTACGGAATTTGATGGGATTCCTTTTATAGAGTTAAAACAAACGGCAGACTGATTGTCTGCCGAAAAATGCTCTTCCGAAAAATTGCGGTCTATCCCTTATGCAAAGCTTCCTTTAAGTCCTGAGCTTTTCCGAGAACCGATCCATCAATCAGATAGTCTCCGCTGTGGATAATAATTCCGCCTAAAATCCTAGGATCGACCACATAATTAATCACGACCCCCTCCGCCAACTTACCGGATAATTGAGCTTCAACAATCGCTCGTTCTTCATCCGTCAAGGGGACTGCGGTAGTAACTTCCATTTTTGTAAGGTTATTAGGCAGCCGATCAATCCCCGGTATAGACCCATCTTTAATACCGGTAAACAAGTCATTTAACAACTTGTGTTGTTTTGCTTCATCCATACTCAGTTCTTCGCTGAGGATTTTCTTTGCAATTTTCTTTGCACCGCTGATAGAAAGATCGATAATTTGACCGCGTAAATTACTGAGCATCAGCTCACGTTCTTTATTCAAATATTCACGTGAATCTCTCAGTTCTTTGGATACCTCCGCATCAACCGATTTTCGATAATCTTCCTTCATCTGAGCAATCTGATCAGTCGCTTCTTTCAGCATCCTGGCACTTTCTTCTCTGGCGGCGTTGAGAATTTTTTCAGATTCTTGTAATGCATTTTCACGTAAATCCGCTGCGATTTTTGCATCCGCAATTCCTTTATCAATAACTTCTTTGCGATTGTCCGTCATCTTTTTTATCGGCTTGACAATCAATTTTGCGATGATCAGATAAGCGATCGCGAAACAGATGATATTGACAAAAAGGTTGCCTGCATTAATTCCTAAAGCTTCCATGAGATTTTAATCCTTTTATCCGAATAAAATCAGGAAGGCAACAACCAATGAATAAATTGCCAAAGATTCGGCAAAAGCGATTGCCAAAATCATCGTGGTCATTAAGTTTCCGTAAGCATCCGGATT
>JALHEL010000203.1:0-3983 GCA_022837205.1 Leptolinea sp. | reverse complement strand
CTCAATAAACTAATCTAGCTTTCAGATCGAACTGCCATACTCATAAAAACGGTTGCCAACATTCCGAAAATGAATGCCTGCAGAATCCCCACAAAAGCTTCATACAACAAGATAACCGTATTTACAAGCCAGGGAACCATATATCCGAGAAACAATAAAAGGACCATCCCCGCAAACATATTTCCAAAAAGCCGAAATCCGAACGAGGCGATTTTTGCGATTTCGCTGATTAATTCGAGAATTCCTACAAAACCGTTGATCAAACCCTTTTTCGGATTGGTAATCATCCCTTTTATATCGATAAATTTATGGAAATAGCTGAATCCGTGTGCCTTTACACCGATCACCTGAATCAAAATGACCGTAACGATGGCAATGGCCACTGTAAAATTTAAATCAGTAGACGCACCGCGGAACAGGCTGACCAAACGATATCCCTGCTGTCCGGCCTCTGCGGCGGTAGATTGAATCGCATAAAACCAACTTCCCCATTTCTGTGCGATAAAACCGTTTTCGTTCGTCGGATAGACCAATCCGAATGTTTCGAAAAACGGCAATAATTTGGTCAAGTTTGCGATTAATACATACATAAATACGGTCAGGAAAAAAGGATAAATTCGATCTCGCCACTTTTCTTCTACAGCGCTATCCGTCATCCCCGTCAACGCCGAAAAAATGATTTCAAGAAGCAACACCACGCCATGAGATTTTAATTGTCCGTCTTTCGTCTGTTGATGAACCGCTGCCGCCAACAGAAGTAATAGAATGAAAACCAGAGCAATTGCCGGCATTGTGTTTGTCAAATAGACATCCCCGATGAAAGGAATCGTAAACCAAGGATCTCGGACCGCTACGCCATCTTCCATATGAAATAATAAGCTGTCCGTCGCTATGTTAATTTCCGGCTCAACGGGTTTATAGAATTTGACAACAACAAAATTCAGAACAACCAACAGCAAAAGGGAAATAAGCCAAAGTTTTGATCCCTTCTTCTTTTCAACCGGACGAATCTCAGTTTGAACCGTCTCAGTCATTTTGATCTTCCCCCGTCTTATTCGAAGTTTTAATAGAGTTATTCAATTCCCGCAAAACTCTTTTTGTCATTTTTACAATGATCAAAGCAACCAATAAAAAACCACCGATTCCAAGCCCGATCATGATCCAAGGGCTCGTCCCATATAAAGAATCCAGTTTTCTTCCACCCCAAAGGCTTAAAAAAGCGATGATTAGAGTAATAATTCCGATAATTAGGAATAATGAGAATGCTTTTTTGAGAAGCCGTGAATCACTACCAAAAAAATTCTTTGGTTTTTTTATTTCCTTCTCTATGCTCATACCGCACCTTTTCTTACTCCTAAATCAATCGTTATTATATCAGCCATGCGATTTCGTGATTTACGTCACAGAAAGAATTGGTACAACGTACTTATTTTCTTCTTTTTCGAAAAGTTTTTTGCAAGATAAATATCACCCATGACCCGCAACCGAATAGTAGAATTCCATCCAGAAATCTCTTCAAGAGATCGGTCGGAATTTTCCCGATATCAGTCACCGTCATTTTTACTTCGTTAGAAAACAAACTCCACTCTTCCAGTTTTTGATTCGAATCGGTTTGTACCGCCATAATTTCGGCTTTCAGCCAAAGCTGCCCTTGAATATTTTTTCCGGATTGGTTGGGAATGATTGTCCAATGAAAAGACGCCTCATGACCGGTTGGAAATTCCTGTCCCATTTGATCTGCCGGAATGATTTTGGCAGCCGGAAATTCAATCCGTGCGAATAATTGAACTCTGAGATTTTTAGGAATTTCGGAATTACAATCCCAATACAAATTTTCAGAAGGATTGATTTTCAGATCAATATTCGCTCGATTAGCGAGGGAAATTTTTTCGGGGGTTCGGAGCTCAAGTTCACACGCAGGAATTGTAAGAACACAGGATTTATCTTGTAATTCAATCGGTATCGTAACAGCGCGGGTTTTATGAGTCTCCGTTACTTCTTTATTCGCTTGCTTCAACCATAAAAAACCCGTAAACCATACGAGGGTAAACAGCAGCGCAATCAGAAACCAAACCGGAAAAGCCTTTTTCGCCTGGTCCTCAGGATTCTTTGTACTCATCCCAGTATTGATCTTTTTCACTCATCGGCATATCGAAGAGATTTTTCCCGAGCTCATGCGCTTTTGTTTCCACATATTGAACACGATCATGAAATTTTAAATTGGAATTCCGCAGGGCAGTTTCCGGATCGATTTTTGACCAACGTGCCAGATTCACCAAGGTGAAAAGGATATCCCCCAGCTCTTCAGCCTGATCCTCAGGAGTGTCCGCCCGTTTAAATTCTTCGATTTCCTCATAAAGTTTATCCCAAACGCCGTCAATCGATTCCCAATCAAAACCGACTCGGGCGGCACGTTTTTGATAAGAATAAGCCATGGATAAAGCCGGCATCGCTTTTGAAATCCCGTCTAACAGACCTTGTTCTTTATGATCTTTCTCACGTTCCAAGTTTTTAATCTTCTCCCATTGATTTAGAACTTGATCGGATGATAACTTTTCTGGATTTCCAAAAACATGTTCATGCCTAAAAATCAATTTCTCACTGATTTTGGCCAGCACATCCCCCATATTAAACTCATTATTTTCCTGTGCAATTTGCGCCTGCATCACAATATGCAACAGAACATCCCCCAACTCTTCGGAAATCATTTCAACGTCATTTCGATCTAATCCTTCCAAAAGCTCATAAGCTTCCTGAAGAAAATCATCCCGTAAGGATTGATGAGTCTGTTTGCGGTCCCACGGGCACCCGTTGGGAGCTCTTAAGATAGCGACGATATTCTGGAAATATTCAAAGGATCGACTCTCCGGAAGGGGTGGAATTCGTATCCACAGTGCTTTTTCCAAAGAATGATCTTGTTGTGACAATTCCGCTAATTTTATCGTTAACGAGTTCTGCTGATTCTCCGGCACATCCATATAAATTTCAAGAGGATGATCTGCGGGATATTCTTCCGATAAGATATCTTGCAAATGGGCTGCGTTTCGCGGATTCCGAATGATAACTTCCAAATGAGGGGGTACCAATAAATGCCGTAACGAAAGAAGGGTTTTCCCCTCTAAAATAATCAAATTATCCTGACAATTCATAATTTCTTTTTGTTCATTCATTCAGAAACCTCTCCGCAAATCCATTGAAATCTGAAATAATTGCTTTCACATCATTCATCTTTTCAATTTTATCTCTATCTCCGGCCGGATTCATGGCGATTACCTTTCCGATCCCCGCATCGATTGCGGCGGTTATCCCCGGGAAAGAATCTTCCACCACCAGACAATTTGCAGGTTCGATTCCTATTTTCTTCGCTGCTTTCAGATAAATATCCGGTTCGGGTTTCCCGGGAATCGTTCCGTCATCATAAACCCAACCTTCAGGCCCGACAAACCACTTATAAAGAGGGAAAACTTCAAAATAAAATTGAACGTTCTTAATTCCGGATGCCGTTGCAACGGTAAAAGGAATTTTTCGTCCACTCAACTCGTCGAATAATGATTCGGCTCCCGAAACCAAATGTAGATTTTTTTGATCTGCCCGTGCAATTTCCCGATAGATCGCTTCTTTTTCTTCTATCATTTCTTTTTGTTCCTTTTCGGAACTGTCGGAACCTAAATAGTACTCGAAAATAGAGTCAAATGCTCTGCCGTGGATATGATCACGAAATTCGGTTGGGCTGATCGATCGATGATATTTCTTTTGAATGTAAATTCGCCAAGCTTCTTCTTGTTTGTCGGTATCAAAATAGAGCGTCCCGTTGAAATCAAAAATCAGACCTTTCACCATAGCTTATTCTCTCCCAAGGTACATCTACATCTCAGCATAAACAGAAAAATCAGGGTCGCCCCTGATTCTGATTTATTGTGAGCGGTATAGGACTCGAACCTACGGCCTTCGCGATGTCAACGCGACGCTCTAACCAACTGAGC
>JALHEL010000202.1 GCA_022837205.1 Leptolinea sp. | reverse complement strand
CGGGGGCAAACTTCCGGTAAGGATTCGGTATACCCGCAGAAATGGCAACAGAGTTTTTTTTGCTTTTGATGCCATGTCAACGGAATTTCACAACGCGGGCAACGAAAGTCATACCCGCAAGCATGACAAAAAGTATAACCTGCCGAGCCGCGACGATTCAGAAATAGGATAGCTTGTTTCTCATCCGCAAGCGTCTCTTTTAATTCTTCGATTAAAGCTCGGCTGAAAACAGAGCGATTTCCCGATTTTAACTCCTGACGCATATCGATCAGTTTCACGGTCGGTTTTGAGATGCCGGATGCCCTTTCTTTTAACCGCACAATTTTCCATTTACTTTGCTGGGCCTTAAAAACCTGAGCGATTGTGGGGGTCGCGCTGCCTAAAACCAATTGTGCATCGCTGAGAGCTGCATAATCCGACGCAGCTTGAACCGCCGAAAAATAAGGCTGGCGTTCGATTTGATAATAAGAATCATCATGGCATTCATCGACGATAATCAGCCCCAGATCATTCAGCGGAACCGCCAAAGCGCTTCTCGGTCCGATAACAATTCGGAAGCAACCGTTCCGTCCTTTTCTCCAAGTCTCATAACGCTGACTGTCCGTCAATCGAGAGTGATAAACGCCGACTTTTCCGGGGAAACGTCGACTAAAGCGTCCTAAAATCTGCGGGGTCAGTGAAATCTCCGGAACCAAGACTAAAACCTGTTTTCCCTGTGCGATCGCCTGCTCGGTTGCGCGGATATAGATTTCTGTTTTTCCCGAACCGGTCACACCATGGACCAGAATCGGCACTTTTTGTTCCGGTGCCCTCAGTCCCTGCTCAATCAGCTCAAGTGCTTTTTGCTGCTCGGCATTCAGCAGAATTTCAGAGACGGGATAAGTATCCGATTCCAATCCGGTATAGTCTCCTTCCGCTTCTTCTTCGGCAATCGAAATCAAATGTTTCTTTTCAAGAGCCTTTATGTCCACTTGAGTAGCTCCCGTTTGCCGCAGTAAGTCGGTTACCGGTATGCCGTCTGCCGTTGACTTCAGGCATAACAATAATTCCTGCCTTCTTTTGAGAGCATTTTCCTGCCGGGAAAGAGCATTCCATTCGGATTCGATCGTTTCAGCGGTTGCCGAAAAATGTGCAACACGACGAACGGGAAGTTTGTTATCGGGTAAAGAAAAAACCGGATCTTTTCGGATCACACCCTCCCGAATCAACGAATCCATCGCATTTTTCCAGTTTTCCCCTTCCATTTTTTGATCAATTTCAGATTGAGCCAATACCGAATTTTCTTCCGGGAAAAGGCTGATTAACCGTTCACGAATAAGCGTTTTCCGCCTTTCTTTTTCAGTCGGTTTTTCATCCGAAATGCTTTTTTGATCCGGCTTTTTCACAAGGGTGTAATTATCTTCGGATATTTTCCGAATTTTTTCGGTTAAGAAGACATTGACACAATCGCCCAAAGGAGCTAAACAGCGCGTGGAGAGTTTTTTTGCTAACTCAAGCTGTGCGAAAGATAAAACAGGCATTTCATCCACCAACTGAGTAACCGGCCGCAAGTTCGATACTGCAGACTCATCATTCAGAGAAAGGACGATTCCCTGCATATATGTTTGACGAAACGGAACGACTACCATGCATCCTGTTTTGATTTTCCCAATCAGTTCTTCCGGAATGCTGTAGTCAAAAATTCCATCTTTTGCCGGAACATTAAGAATCACTTGAGCAATCAAATCGTTCATTCTATAATTTTAACCCGAGTGATCCGCAAAAAATTTTCGGATGAAGATAACCCTGAAAATAAAATAATAGAATCGGAAAAAGGAAAAGGGCTGAATTGAGTGCCGAAATAAATATTTCCGGCATAGACGAATTCAGGGAAAGGATAATCCGGTCAGGTCCTTGCAATAAACCACCAATAAACCGACAGGAGATTCACCGCAATCCCGATCATCGCCAACACTTTGAAAAACCAATTTACCTTTCGATCAACCCCCAAGCCCATCAGCAGCATGATGGGCACAATGGCATCCAAAAGGTACCGGTACCCAACCTGCTCAGCTCCGGTATTGTGATAAAACAATAGCAATAAAATGGTAAGAATGACAGAAGCCCAGGCTCCGATAACCCACCAATTTTTTCGAAAACGTCGAAACAGATAGATCAAAGGCGGAGTCATTACAAAAATGCTGAAACCGGATATGCCGGGTTGGAAGAAAAACCGATCACCGGAAAAGTCCAGTGTCGGCAACTGCCACAGCATGACCCGTAAATTTGTTTGAAAGAAATGAGGATGAAACATCCCATATTTTTGAACGGCTTCCAAAATCCAAGGGGCACCGTTTATTGTGACATATCCAAAATCAAACCAGTCATCAAAACGTAATTTATTGTAAGAGAGCAACAGACAGAGACAGATCAGCACGGGGAAAGCTGTTTTAATCCCCCAATTTATTGTTTTGTGCCAATCTGCTTTCGGAAAATCAGCCTGTTCCCAAAGATAAATCCCTAATAATAGGAATGCAATCGGGAATATATTGGGTCTGGCAAGTATTGCAAAACCGAAAAATAAACCAACCAGCCACCCGCTCCATTTTGAAATCACCGCCAAAACGGATAGTTCAATCATTGTTATCGTAATCAATTGGCTGATAAACCACATCTGTCCGGTCACGGCCAACCAAATATGGTTTGTTCCGAAGGCAAAAACGACTGTCAACCAAAGAATAGCGGATCGCTCACAACGGATCATCCCGATCTGAACCGCTCGTTGCAAAATAAGAAAAATCAACGCTGTATTCAAGGCACCGATGATTGCGGATACTACCGTCATGTTAATTCCTTCAACGCCAAACCATTTCACGAACGGCATCAAAAGAATTGCCGGCAAGGGGGGATTCGGCACATACCACTTCCCGTTATACATCGTCAGATCATGCGTTGTCGGCGGGTTATTCAAATACAGTTGCCTGTTTAAAAACGCATTTGCCAACAGATCCCAGTAGCTCTTCGGCGGAGTATCCGTACGATAAATCCAAAAACCGGTCAATCGATATACGGCGAAAGCCAACGAGGCAATCATCAAAAACAACCAGACTGTATTTGCTTTTGATTTCGCTTCTTTTCCCTTGATCAATTCTTCGGATAGCGCCCACAGGATCCCCACTGCCGCCGGTGCTAAAAATATTGCTCGCGCATGGCCCATATGACGAGTCCAGTCTACCCGGTCATAATATTCAAATGCCAGGGAAAACAGGACCGCTGCCATCCCAAACAGAACAGCCGTATACAGCGGGTTCAACAGCCTGTTCAGTCCCCCATCCTCCCTTTTGCTGTCGATGATCACCGTCGCCCCGATTTCTATGCCAAACAGTATCCCCCATACAAATATCCCTCCATATCGGGATACAAGAGACGAAATCAACGTATCATATTGTCCGATATCGCTATAATTCAGAAGAAATATCAGAGCACACAGAGTGAAAATCAGTGCGCTTCCCCCGAATGTTATCTGCCGAATAATTACAGAATATCGTCCCCGCTTTCTCAATAGAAAGAAACCGATCAGAAAGATTATCCCCAGAATACAGATCGCTGCAATTGCTAACCGTTCCGCCGAATAGCCGAGAAAAACGGCATTCCCCGCTTCAGAGGGTATTTCAAATAATGTGGCTGTCGACCAACACCCTTCTATTATGGACAGGATCACCAAAACGGAGCCCCAATCTGACATCTTCCTCTTATTCGTTTTTTGGCATTTCTTTTCAACTTGTTCTGCCATGTCCGTGTCCTTCGAGATTATCCTTCAGGCTCTGCCGATATACCACCAGTAGGTGGAGAGCAGGTTGATCACTACACCCGACCCCTACACCCAGCAGCAACATCAGCGGAATGATCGCATCCTGTATATAACGATACCCGACTTGCTCCGCTCCGGTATTGTGATACAGCAACAGTAAGCCTACCGTCAGGATGACCGATACCCAGGCCCCGATCACCCACCAATTCTTCTTTATCCCTCGAATCAGGTAGATGAATGCCGGCGTCATCGCAAAGATGCTGTACCCCGCATATCCCGGCTGAAAGAAAAATCGTTCCCCCGTTGTGTCTATCCGCGGCATCCGTAAAAACATTACTTCAAAATTCTCTCGCAAAAAATGCGGGTGAAACATTCCGTATTTTTGAACGGCTTCCACTATCGATTCCGCCCCATTGATCGTGACATAACCGAAGTCAAACCAGTCCTCAAATCTCAGATAGTTGTAGAGCAGTTCCATAAAAACACAGATCAGTACCGGTATCCCAAACCCAATCGCCCATCGCACCGCTTTCCCCCACTCAATCTCCGGATACGGCTTCGCTTTCCATAGGTAGATCCCCATCAGAAAAATCGCAATCGGAAATATGCTCGGCCTCGCCATCACTGCCATCCCGATCATCAGCCCGCTCACCCATGCCGGTTTCCCCCTGATCACCGCGATCGTCCCTAATCCGATAAACAAT